>CALLYL010000424.1 GCA_937859535.1 uncultured Myxococcales bacterium | reverse complement strand
CATCCAGTGCAGTGAGGATGCCGGGACGCTCTCTGAACCAATACCCTTTGGTCTGGTTGTGACCGTCGAAGCACCGGACTCCGAGCTTCCAATCTATGAGGAAATTCGCGCGCTCGTAAGTGTCCCCGTTGCGATTCCAGTTTCCGTTGGCAGCTAAGGGCGGCACGCCGTCTCGCCAGCAGCTATGTTCCGTAGGCTGCAATCACCTCTTCGGATAGCCACCTCAGCCCATCGTCATTAGGGCCAAGGTCCATTTTGGCCTCTTCGATCCATCGGAGGGCGTCCTCCTGCTGGATCGAGCGAGGGTGCTGGCGAATGGTCTCTTGCATAGCCCCCATCGTCAGTGGGGGCGGAGATCCATCGCTTTGCTGGCCAGCAGCAAACAGCGCACGACGCAAGGTTAGCTCCACCACGGCCTTGATATCAGCGGGAGTGAACAGAGGGGTCTTCGCGGCCAATGCCTGGGGCTCGACGCATTCCCCGCCAGCAACGCTTCCAACGCCGTACCTCCGAAGGTAGTAGGAAAAGATCGCCTCGCGGTCCTGCTGCGTAGGCGGCAGGACCGGTACGCGAAGATCAAAGCGACCACACCGTCGGATCGCAGTATCGATTCCGCGCACGTAGTTCGTCGTGCCGACCACCATGACGGCCTTGCCCTCGATGCGGTCAAGCTGGGCAAGAAGCTCATTCACCTGGCGGCGCTCGTCGGAGTGCATGTTGTGTTCGTTGCGCTGCGGTGCCACTCCGTCGATTTCGTCGAGAATCAGCAAGCAGGGTGCCTGCTTCAATGCCCAGTCAAAGACCTCGCGAATCTTCTCGACTCCCATACCAAGCCAAGCAGCGGTCAAGTCGCTCGGCAGCAGGCGACGGCAGGTCACGTTGGTCATCCCAGCCAATACTTTGCCAACAAGACTCTTCCCACAGCCTGGCAGCCCATATAGCAGCAGTCCGTTCGCACCGCTCATACCGTAGCTCGTGTAGCGGTCGGGGTTGAGCAGCGGGTCCAGCACATCACACTCGATGCGCTTCTTCAGATCGCTATAACCTGCGATGTCGCTCAGCGTGAGCGGCTTCTCGTCCTTCTGCTGGGTGCTGCGCCACGAGACACCACGAAACTCGATAATCTGCCGAGGAGGTTCGATGTTCGCAACCAAAACAGGAACGCCTCGCTGCGCATCGACGTATCCAAAGCAGACCGTCGCTCCACTCTTTGAGATGGCTTGTTCCAGGTTCCTGGCAAGGGCGGACATTTGGTGATGACCGAGGAGCGCCACGTCACTTGGAACCAGTATCCAGATCTGTGGAAACTGGCTCAGGATGCTGATCTTCTTCCTGAGCTTGACCTCAAGCGAGACAAAGGGGTTCGATCCTTTGAGGCAAACATCGCGCAGGGTTTCAATCTCGACGCATAGCTTGCCTGGGATATGTAGATCGGGCCTGGCCTTCTGTGACTCTTCCGGGTAGTCGTCTTCCTCGCTCATCTCTCGTATCAACTCGATGGCCTGCTCAACCGCGACTTTGTCTTGGGGGTAGCGGCGCTGGAGATACTCCAGCATTATCCCCTTGAGGATCATGTGCTCCGTACTCTCGAAGCCCGCTCGAAACTGAATGGGAAGAGGCCGCAATGCGGCATGTTCGAGGATTGCATCCTGCGCCTGCGTGGCCTCTGCTAGTAGTGTCGCAAGCTGCGGGGCCAAGACTCGATCCGCCACATCAATTGGATGTGAAGGCGCACCGGCGACTGCTGCCAGCCATCGCAAGAGCGGGGCAATGAGTGGGTCTCCGTTGGCAAGTGCAGCACCGACCGGCGATGTATCTCCTGGCGACCGACGCGCCTCTAGCCGATAGGAGTGCGGAATGAACGCCTCGCGAACAAATGCCGCTAGGTCTTCCTCATCAGCATGCTCAGGCTCGTCGCGAAGTAGATAGACCGCACCCACCGTCGGGAAGCTGGCGCTCGATGCCTCGTCACTCGTCTGGCCCGCCAGCCCTTTGAGCATTGTCGTCGTCACAATCTGCGGCGCGCGTGGTAGTCCCTCATAATCGGTAGCCCGACGGCTGGTTAGGTACCGTCGCCGCATCAAGGCGGCGGCGTACCCGGCAACAAAAGCAAACAGGTCATCACTGGCCTGCGTCAGCAGCAAAACAGGACGCCCAGCCCAGATCGATGCAGTCAGGTCGTAATGTAAGCTGCGGGCCGCTCTTTCGTCGACGGCGCTATTGACCCAGAACAGGCTGACCAGCGGATCTGGAGGAAGCGGCTGCGGTTCTTGGCTCGCACTAAGTTGCTCTGCCTGTGATCCCGTTGCCACCGAGGGCTGAGCATGCGCTGCCACCTGTCCGCGCGTCAGCGATACAAAGCTGTCGGCAGAAATTTCGGTGGGAAACCGGCACTCGATCCCCCAAGCCTCAAGCTCCCGCTCCACTCGGTCGAGCGAGTCACGTCGGACACGCCTAATCGCGGTGAAGTTGAACCGAGCCAGCAGGTTCTTGATCTTGATGCGAGTGCTGCCCTTACCCGTGTTGTCGATGAGGGCCAGAAGTTCGTCGCGGATCGGATTCGAATCGACTGCTGACAGTGCCATGGCGCCGCTCCTTAGGGGCGGACCGTATGCCAGAGCGCATGTCATCGCAATGGCGAGTGACTACCTTCAGCTCACCTTGACTGCGTTCGTTCCACTTCTCGGATTCGGGCCGACGCTCGGACACCACGCCGAGATCTACCGATCCTGCGGACGGGAGGCCCGGTGCCCCCTGTCCGAAGGACTCCCTATCGGGAACCAGCGCATTTTGTACGAAGCGAGCGAACCTGAGAAGTATGTGTATCTCGACCCATACCCAACCGTTCCTAGCACCATCGACCAAAGCTTGCGTATTGTCGGCAATGCGATAGTCGCCAAGCACAGAGGATGACAGGCCAACCGGAACGAAGCGGCCTTCGTCGCGCACGTCTCTGTCTTCGTCGGTTGTCCGATGGCTTCTTATCAAGCCGCTTCTTCGGCTTGGTCGTCACCCCTAGGGTCTGAGGTGGCCGCATAGCGTTCCTGACTGGCCAGCCACTCGCGACCCTTTTCCGGGCTTTCCTTGAGCGTTTTTTCGATGGCCAGTGTCTCGCGATACTCTCGGGCTTCCGCTGT
>CALLYL010000423.1 GCA_937859535.1 uncultured Myxococcales bacterium | reverse complement strand
GACCCACCGCCACTAGGAGTTGGCCACGCGGCTTGGCAGCGACGGACTCAGCCGCAATCACCACCGGAGGAGTATCAATCGCAGCGTCAACCTGCATGTCCGCAGGTATACGACAAGCGACAGAGACTAAAAAGCGATCTCCTGACGGTCGCCGGTTTTCGGATCGATCAAGCACAGCGATTTGCCTTGCCGCCGTGCTTGTACCGCCAGATCCAGCAGCCCGAGCGCTCGCGCAATGAGCGAGCCGCCATCATCGGTACCGAGTTTCTCCATCAGCGAAACCAGCAGCATCGCCGCCGTACCGCCAATCCGTACTTGAACCGGCTGTGGTCGTTCTTCTGTTTCCATCGCTGTGTCTGTTCCCGTGTTTGGGGCCGGATCTACGGAATCGAGAACAACTGCTCGAGCCGATCGGCGGTGCGATTGAATTCCGTCATCAGCGACGAAGGTAGTGTCAAAACTGGGGCACACTTGCCTTCCACTTCCGATTCCCCAAAGCGGAGCGTGAGCGGGACGCAGCGCTTGGCCTGAGCCTCGACAATGACGACATGTCCAAAGGCATGCTTTTCGATTTTCAGGACATATCGGCGCACCAGTTTGGTCTTCTGGTCATTGAGTGGCTCCCCCGCGTGGGGTGTTTCCTCCCAACGTGTTTCGACAAGTCCCGGGCTCACGGTGGCCGGATAGAGCCCCACTTTTTTCGTCGACTCGACCAGGGCATCCATCGGTTCGCGGGCGAGCAGCGTGGTGGTAAATGAAATGGGCTTGGTAGGTGGCTGACTACATCCTGCGACCATCGCTACGGCCAGTAGTGAACCGGTCCATTTCTTTGCGATTTTTTCAGATCCCGGCCAGGTAAAGATCCGCGTCCAAGAACGAGCGTTCATGGTTTCAAGCTCACGACCTACGCGGCGCATTGTCAAGGTTCCCTGCGACTGCCGTTGGCTCGTAAGATGAGATGAACGACCCAAAGGACGCGGCCTGTGCTGCGATCCCCCTGTAGGAGTTTCCACATGCGACGCCTCGCTCCCCCGCAGCGGTGGTTGGCCTCACTGGCTGCCATTGCGCTTCCTGTTCTGTCGGCTCTTTTGCCACTGCCCTCTGCGAAGGCCGATGTCGCGCCGCGATTTCCGAATCGCCCCCCGCCGCGCATCGTCTGGCAAGAGGTAAAACCGATCGAGCCGGTGCTGCAACTGGCGCGCTCGTCCGGTGCTCCGATGTCGCTGACCTCATCCGACGGCGCCGGGCTGGAGCTGGTGTCCTTGACAGCCAAAGCCGTCGTTGAAGATCCGCTGACGTTCACTGAACTGCACCTGGTCTTCCGCAATCCCGAGCCACGGGTGCGCGAAGGTCAGTTCGAGATCATGCTGCCCCCAGGGGCCGCAATCTCACGCTTTGCAATGCGTCAAGGCAACGACTGGCAAGAGGGTGAGGTCGTCGAGCTGCAAGCGGCCCGTCAGGCCTATGAGGACTTTTTGCACCGACGGCAGGATCCGGCTCTGCTCGAAAAATCGGCAGGCAACAGCTTCCGCGCCAGGGTCTTTCCGATTCCTCCTTCATCGACCAAAGAGCTGATCGTTTCGTATTCCGCCGAGCGCACTGCCGCTGCCGACCCATTCCGCATTTATCTGCGCGGACTTCCCAAGCTCAGCCACTTGAGCATTCGTGCCATCGTCGCCAAGAACCAAGACGGTGGACTGACCTCATCGCTGGGCGGCAAGAGCCTGCAACATCAGACGGTGACCGTCGAAAAGGACAACTTTACGCCCGACCGCGACTTCGAGGTTGGTGTGCCGGTCCCCACCGCTAGTGATGGGCGCGCTGTGGGACTCAAGCACCAGAACCTCCTTGTCGCACGAATTACCCCACGAGACGTATTGGGTAAGGTTGGAAGCGACCCGCTCGATGGCGTGGTGGTTCTGTTTGATACCAGCGCATCGCGGGCTTTGGGATACCGCGCCCAGATCGACACCCTCGGTAGTGTCTGTGCCGAGTTGGCTCGTCAGGGCGAAGGCCGCACTCCGGTGCGAATTCTCGCGTTTGATCAGACCACCGAGGAAGTGTTCAGCGGTGCGATTGGCGACGTGGGGCCAGCGGTGCTGGAACGGCTACGAGCCCGTCGCGCACTGGGAGCGTCGGACCTTGGCCAAGCGCTTCGCTTCGCCGCACAGAGCAAGGGAACTTTCCACCGTGTCCTGCTGTTTAGCGACGGTGTACTGACCGCTGGACCGACCGAGGCACCACAGCTTGAGAAAGCGGTGCAGGCGCTCAAAGGAATTGGGATTGCTCGTCTGGACGCGGTCACCGTCGGCGGTCTGCGCGATGAAGCGTTGCTGCGCAAGCTGACCACTTCTGGCCTGGCTTCCGATGGTGTGGTGCTCGATGGTGACCTGCCGGCGCAGGTCGTTGCACTGCGGCTCAAGCGGGCGGTGCGTTCGGGGATCGAGGTCAGTGTGCCTGGTAGCAAGTGGGTATGGCCGCTCCGACTCGATGGGATTCAACCAGGCGATCAGGTGCTGGTCTATGCCGATGTGCCAGAGCAAGGCGACCCCCAGGTTGTGCTACGTGGCCGCGATCAGCAAAGTGAGAACATTGGAGTGGCTACGGTCGAGGTTCCGCAGCCTCTGCTCGAGCGAGCATGGGTCGGAGCGCGTATTTCACGACTGATGTACCAGCGCGACACGGTGGCCGCGAATGATCCCGATCTGCGCGAAGGGCTGAAGCACCAGATTGTCGATTTGTCGACGAAGTTTCGCGTGATGTCGGACTTTACGGCGCTGCTGATTCTGGAAACAGAGGCCGACTACGCTCGCTTCAAGATTGACCGACGAGCACTCACCGACATCCTGGGCATCGGCATGGATGGCATCGAGGTTCGTTCGCGCAAGGCGTTGGCCCAAGCTGTGGCACCGCCGCCGCCACCACCACCGCAAACTGTCCTTATGCCGCGACCACGACCGATGGCCAAGGGGTCGGTTTCCGATGGGGGTGCTCCGTCACGGGCCAGAGCGTCGCGTGATGACAGTGAGCGGATGTCGAGCGCGGACAAAGCGGATTCGGCTTCCTCGGGAGCGCCGGTGATGGCCCCCTCTGCTGAGCCGATGGGCGGTGCCGCTCCCGGTGGGGCTGCGCCGATGATGCAGGGGGCATCGGCTTCTACCCCAGCGTCAGCCTCGGTCAATCGACCCGTGCTGGCTGGTGCCGCACCGCCAGCGCCCCCGCCCCCACCGCCAGCCCGTCGGATGATGGAAGCTCCGAAGGCGGAGATGGATCGTTCCTCCTCGCGGGAGGAAGCCAAAGAGATGGCTGCTCCCTCGGATCGCCGAGCGAACCAATCGGTGATGCGTGCCAGCCGACCGGCTCCATCTGCCGGTGCTTCGGCTTCATCGGTGCTGCGTCCCGTGCCTCCAACCGACGACGAGTCGCGTCGACCGATGGTGTATCCCTATGAAGGGAAGCTGGCCGAGGTCATGAAGCTGGTCAAAGCGTCGCGGCTTGCGGATGCTCTTGCAGTTGCGCAGGCGTGGCGTGACGGCGATGCGGGTGACGTGCTCGCTCTGGTTGGACTGGGCGAGGTGTATGAAGCCCAGCAGCAGCGCAAGTCCGCCGCTCGTGCGTATGGTTCGATCATCGACTTATTCCCAGGCCGGGCCGATCTTCGTCGCTTTGCCGGAGCACGGCTGGAGCGCTTGAGTGAAGGCTGGGAGCTGGCCGCTGACACGTATGCCAAGGCCGCTGCCAATCGTCCCGATCACCCGTCGAGTCACCGGATGCTGGCTTTTGCACTGCTGAAGCTTGGCAAGCACGCCGAAGCGTTTGAGGCGATCGTCGCCGGTGCGACCCGTTCGTATCCATCGGGTCGCTTTGCCGGGGTGCAGCGCATCCTTGCGGAAGACGTGGGCCTGGTCGCCGCCGCATGGCTTCGCAAAGAACCGCAGCGTCGTGAAGAGATCGAGCGCCGGTTGCAAGGAATGGGTGCCCAACTGGCAACCGGTCCGTCGCTCCGCTTCGTGCTGTCATGGGAAACCGACGCCAACGATGTCGATTTCCATATCCTGGATGGTCGCGGTGGCCATGCCTACTTCTCAAACCCAGCCCTGCCATCGGGCGGCGAGCTGTACGCCGACGTGACCACTGGCTACGGTCCCGAGTGCTTTTCGATCTTTGCTCCCTCGGGGCAGCGCGCCTATCCATACAAGCTCCAAGCGCACTACTACTCACGCGGACCGATGGGCTATGGCATGGGCAAGCTTCAGATCATCGAGCACGACGGCAAAGGTGGCCTCCGCTTCACTGAGCGACCGTTTGTGATCATGGTCGATGGTGCCTTTGTGGACCTCGGCGAGGTTCGAGGGCCGCTCCCGTAGTAAGCTATCGCTTGTGAAGGGTTGCGCTCATCTTTGCGCCAATTTGGGGACCGCTGTAGCGCTTGCTGGCGGTCTAGCGCTTTCCGCGAATGGGTGTCAGCTCGAGCGCCGCTCCGCCGCAGAGCCCACTGTTCTGACGGCGGCTGCGTTACCGGATGCCTCGCCGCCACTTTCTGATGCGGCTGTTGCCGATGCAGCCAGCGCCACCGATGCGGCTGCTGCCAACCCAACTTCCGGTAGTCTGAGCCCACGTCCCGTCCCTCTGACGCTGCCCGGTGGACCTTGGACGCTGCCGCGTGGCGATCTGCAACGCACCGGACGGAGTCCCTTTGTCCTTCCCGACAAGCGACCCAGGATCGTCTGGAAATTTGCCACCAAAGGTCGGGTGAGCGCTGCGCCGGTCCTGGCCCCCGATGGCACGATCGTCTTCGGCTCGCATGACTATCACATCTATGCGCTACACCCCGACGGTACGCTGCGCTGGAAACATGCCACGCTCGATATGGTGTTTGCGACCCCGCTGATTGCTCCCGATGGTGCGGTATATGTTGGATCGGATGACGATCGGCTGTACTCGCTCGGGCTCGACGAGGGCAGCGTGCGCTGGACGGTGTCGCCCGGTCACTGCAAACGCAGCCTCGGCAGCGGTCCCGAGTCGTCTCGCTGTGATGTCGAGGGCGTGACCCCCTCTCCAGATGGCGCGCTGTACATCGGCGGCGATGGCATTACCGCCGTCAATCCGGACGGCAAGGTTCGCTGGCGCTACGTCCCGGAGCATCGCCACTGTGGCTCGGCCCCCTCGCTGTCGTTCGACGGTTGGATTTATGCGGTCTGTCAGGACTTGCTGATCTGTCTCAATCCCGACGGCAGCAAGCGCTGGGAGATCGCGCTATCCCTCGATTTGGCCGAGTCCCCAGCGATCGGCCCCGACGGCACCTCGTATCTTGGCGGTGAGGGCGAGCGGATCTATGCCGGTGCGGGAGAGGGCGTGGTGAGT
>CALLYL010000422.1 GCA_937859535.1 uncultured Myxococcales bacterium | reverse complement strand
CGGGTACGCAGCGAGGTCTGTTTGGGGTCGAGAAGCGAGGTCAGAATCTTGGCTGTCGTGCTCTTGGCGCAGCCCTGTTTGCCATGCACAGCGAGCAGCGGCATGGGTCGATCAGGTCGAAATGCAGCGATGACCCACGCGAGCGCAAGCGCCTGGCTGGGTCGATCGGGGATGTTCACGAGCTCGAATAGCTCCGCGAGGTTGCCGCCGCGCACGGGTACCGGGAGCGGGAACATCGCCGAAGGCCGCAAAAAATGGACTGGTGAGAAGTCGACGACTGACCAGCCGTGCGGCGTGATCTGGACCACTGACCAATCTTCATCGCCGAGATCGAGATACAGATCGCCGTCGTGCTCGGCCACTCGTATCCAGGTCTTGCGCTTCGGTCGGTCATCGGCCATTGCCGAAAGCAGGCTTTGAACTTCTTCCTTGGACCGCGCACTGACTGGCAGTCCCGTATGACGATAGTACGCAAGACACAGCAATCTGATCGCTTGGGCCAGCGACAGAGTCTTGCGACGCCCCTTGTCGGTCAAGCAGACAAGCGGCTTGTCATCGAGTGATCGAAAAGCCTCCCCGTCGAGCGAGGAAAACAACGTCATCAGCTCGAAAGTCTGACCCTTGCCGGAACGCTGACTGGGTAGCTTCGCCCCCTTCTCCGCTACGGGGTCGGGTTCGTCAATCAAGTCGAGCGAGCTACGAAGATCTCGGCTCGCAATGTGGCCCGCTTCTACCAAGTGAGCTGCTTGTACGGTCATGCCGCCGTCCTTTCCGCGAACGACTGCGCGTGCTGTTTGCTGACGCAGACAATGGGCGGACCGCTCAGATCGGCACCAACCGGAGCCCACACAAACCATGCGGTGGTGACTTGATCGGTGGCGCGACCCCGAAAGCGAATCCGAGGCAGCACGATCTGACGCAGTGGCGGATACAGCTCCAGCAGCTCGCGACCCTTGCAGACTTCCAAGGCCGACAGGCGAAGCAGCAGCGCCACTCCCTGGCAATGTTGCAGCGCGAGCTCGATCACCTCACCCGTCAGACAGAACGGCGGGTTGGTCACACACCAGCAAGCCTTCGCCATCTCCCACAACGCCCGCCGCCGCAGATCCCAGTGAAGCGAGGAGGGTGCGCCAGCATCGAGGTCATTGGTCAGCACCTGCTGAAACCGACCACCCGCCACAGCCAGCGACATCGATCCGTCCCCGCAGCACGGATCGAGGAGCGTACGACCGCGCAGCTCGGGCACATGATGTAGCAGCAGCCGCACCGCCCACAGGGGCGTGTCATACCGATCAAGAGGCGCACGCCCGGTCACAGCGGACCCCCGGTGCGCGATGTGCCCAGTTCCAAGACCTCATCGATGAGCTCTTGGGCGCGGATCAGTTCGTCGATACTGCGCGAATGGCTGATTGAGCCGACGTAGGATTGAGCGAGCGCAAGCGCCAGGTCGACTATCTGGATCACCTTAGCGCAGCCGGTGGCATGTCGCTTTTTGTGAGAACTGCCGCAGCCCGAACACCGCTGTTTGCGCTCTCGCTTCGGTGCCCAAATGTGGCCGTTTGAACAGCGAGCGCCGAGATACTCCTCGCCGATGCTCCACACCTTCTCGCAGGGCGCGCCGCACATCAGCTGTTGACCTGTCAGACTGAAGAATTCGACCTGACACCGCTCTGGGCTACCGACGTTCCTCATGGTCGACTCGCTGCGATGCGGACTGCGTCGCGGGCTTTTTGGCGTAGCTCTCGCTCGCTCCAGGGTGGGACACAGCGCGGGTTATATGACCTTGACAGAAGGTCGAATATCTGATCCTCGTCGAGCTGAAAGCGCCGTGCCAGCATTAGCGCGGCTACGATGGTCGCCCGTCCACCGCACTGACCTTGGATGGCGGGGTGCATTCGCAGCAGAGACTCCTCAGCGCACGTCAAGGTCCGCTCGCTGCGCTCTGGAAAAACCGACCGAAGCGGCTTCCGATCTGACAGCACAGCAGGCGTCGAAGGAAACCAGCTCGGATCAAATGTCGGCATGTCGGCGAGCTGCTGAGCGGTCCACGGTCCACCCACCGCTTTGTAGACAGCCCCGCTTGGATGAATGGACGGAGGGCACACCAAGTTCGATCCACCCGTGCGACCGTCAGCCAGGATGTCGACCGGCTGGCCATCCACTTTGAGCCGCGTCGCAACCGGCACACCGGGGTGTCGATAGATCAAGTGGAACCCCTTCCGCGTCCGGGTCTTCACCGGAGTGGGCAGGATTCCGCGCAGTCGCAGATAGTCGACCGCACCCCAGCCGTCGCAGTCGATGGCCACGATCGGTACGGCAGCGCCCACGACGTGGCCGCAGTGCAGACCGAGATTGCATCCCGTGCGGTACTCATGGCGCAGCTCGGACTCTGTCAGTGCGCCACGCTTCTGCCACCCTGCGTGGATGGGCGCTTTCCCCCGCCCTTTCTCATCCCCCCCTTGTGGCGACCTCAGAAAATGGACCGCCAACCCCAGCTCCGATAGACGCAGTGCTTCGTCAAGCATCGTCGTCTCCTTCTCGCTTACACAGCGGTCTGCGTTCGAGCGGCTTCCACTGGTTCGGGAATTCCACCGAGTAGTACAGAACCTTCGCGCCGGCCTTCGTCTCGCGCCGCGACATCCAGTGACCGCAGCGCTGACACTGAAACCGCGACACCGCCCCCGCTTCCAAGTCTATGCCCACGAATCGCCAATCGTGGTCCTTCGGTTCCTCCCCCGCTGGAAACCCGAAGCTCATCTGTCCGGTCGCGAACTGAACCTTTCCAGCCAACGCCGGATTCACCTTCTGGAGCGCTTCCCGAACCTCATGCTTTCTGTCCATGGGAAGCTCCTAATCCTTGGCAAGCTGCGCAGAGCAGCCCCCCTCTCAAGTCGGCAATCAGCAGCTCGCGACAACCGGTGCAGCGCGGCCAGCTCGTGGTGTCTGCGCCTTGCTTCTGCTTGCGCTTGGCCTCTTGGTCGAGCGCCTTCCACAGAAGCTCCATCGTGAGAACCCGGGGCCGGTGCTTGTGCCGTTCGACGTTGTCGACCGTGACCGGATCGACGCCCGCAACCTCCGCAAGCCGCACTTGGGACACCTTCAACTGCCTACGAAGGAACCGAAGTTCGATGCCGCTCTGCGGATCAACATGAACAGAATACTGAGGTTTGGCACAGCTCATGGATCGACTTCCTTTCGCCCCTCGACGCACTCACTCCACCTTGAAGCGAATCGTTCCGCCCAGACCTTGAAGCGCTCGGTCTTGACCAACTCCTCAAGCTTCCTGCGTTCTCTTGGATTCACTTCTGGGCGAAGCTTCTGTTCCCAGTCTATTGCCAACTTTTGAATCGTCCCCGTGCAGGGGTTTCCCATCACTTCACCTCTCCTTCCTCGTTCACAAAGACGGGGCGGGATTCCAGACGACCGGCTAGCTTCCTTTGGCGCTCTGCTTGGCTCCGCAGATGGTCGGCAATAGTCGGCCAGTCTTTGCTCGCTTTGGCTTGCTGGGCATCTGAAGCAGCCTTCATGTGCAGCGCCTCGCAGATGTCGTTGACCTCGGTAGCCGTGGTGCACCTCTGGAATGCCCTGCCCAGCGCTCGATCCGCGATGTCGCCGTGCGAATGCTGCTCGCCCGCGCACTACTCCCAGGCTTGCCGACCAGCTCCCCTTGTCGTGCTTGCGCTGCGAGCGCAGCCAGTTGCGCCATGCTCGGCGTCCGTTCGCACCGGGCCACAGCTCGATTCGACCGTCACCGCCGCAGATCGGCTTGGGCCACTCCAGGACATTGACACCAAGCCCATAGACCGCTCGCTCTACGAAGGCGATGGCTCCCGCCGGAATCGTCCGGCCATCCTTGGTCCTGTGCTCTGGGAGCGGCTCCAGGCCGGACACCGGAACCGCGGGCTGCTGTCCCTTGTCCCATTCCTGGCAGTGCTGCTCTCGATGGACTGCACCACACGTCGCGCCGCGTCGATTGTGGACTCCTCAACGCGACGGCCAAGAATTTCGCCGATGTCATGCCGTTGTTTGTGCAGTGTCTCCATCTGACGCTCGTGCGCGATGGCAGCGTTAATCCGAAGCACTTCCTGCTGTCGGATTTCCGTCAGAAAACACCGCAATTCTTTCTTACGCATCGTCTGCTCCCTCTCTCTGTTTTAAGTTTCTGGAAACTCACGCACGCGGAGCTGCTCGGGCCACTCGGTTATGTCATCGCCCTTGGTCGCTGTCACAGGCCCCCATCCGCTGCCGCTGCGCAGCGTGGGGTTTGCCCCAAACTGCTTGACGAACACCGACGTCTGCGCCGCTTTGCACTGCTCGACCACTTGAGACGCCCAGGCCGGATTAAATGGCCGTGCGCCGGTACCGCTTTCCCCTCCGACGATGAGCCAGTCGATGAAGCGCGCATTCGCGTGAACCAGTTTTTGCGGCTCTCGCTTGGCGAAGGCACCGGCCTTCAGTGCATCTTCTGGCCTCTGATACCGAGCATCCCAGGACCAATGCACCGGCCATAGCCACTTTGCAAAATCCACAGCCTCTAGCGCTGGCTCGTAGCTGACAAACCGGATCTTCGACGGAAGCGCCAATAAGTGAGGAAGTCGCTTCGCTGCCTGCTCTTGGTTTTCGACGGTGGTGCCAAGCCAGAGGTTCGACGGCAGTGTCAGTGTCGACTTCTCAGCCTTCACATCGCCCCACTGGGCGCTGAGCATGCTCCGCATGTTCTCGGGCCGCTTGGTGAGCAGTAGCCAATCGAGACTCGGCGTGGCTTCAATCAGCGCCCACAGCCGCTCTCTGGCTTCCATCACACGCGCCGCGTCCGGCCCCTGGTAGTCTTCAAACACGTCGGCCATCGACGCGCAAAAGGCCCTCTCGCGCACGCCCTTGTCTGCTGCTCGCTTGTTCCACAGCAGCGGCTTACGCCACAGTGATTCCGACGCAATCTTCCGCTCCGCATCTTGCCCCCACACCGGCATCCGTAACCGCCCCGTCGCGAACTTCTCGGCGTAGCAGTTCTTGCAGCCGGGGCTCACCTTCTCGCAGCCCCACCACGGGTTGAAGGTGTGATTCGTCCACGCGATCTTGCTGTTCTCCATGGTCTTGTGCCTCTAGTTTTCTCGTCTCAGCCATAATGGTTCCTGGTTTAACGCCGACGAAGTGCTCGATGTCGGCGAGAAGGTGCGCGGCTATTCGCTGCTGGCCGTCAGCTCGGTCATGACACCCCTCCTTCCGCGCCCGTCCAGCTTGGGTCGGAGACAGCGTCGCCGAAGATCAGGTCGCCGAGTTCTTCGATGGTGAGTAGCCGCCTGTATTCTGGTTCAGGGTTGGCGAGCAGCTCGGCACCGGCTTTGGCGGATTCCGCGCCGGCT
>CALLYL010000421.1 GCA_937859535.1 uncultured Myxococcales bacterium | reverse complement strand
GCGGATTTCACTGGAGACAACAAGCTCGACATAGCTGTGGCCAACAGCAGTGGGAGCGTGGGAGTCCTGATCAACAGTGGTACCGGAACCTTTGGAGCGGCAAAGACAGTAGCGGTAACGAGCCCGCACGGACTGGCTGTCGGAGACGTGAACGGAGACGGAAAACTGGACGTAGTGGTTTCCAATCAAGTGACTGCGGCCAACGTATTCATCGGGGATGGCACCGGAACCCTGGTTGCAGCGACTCCTGCTGCGGTCGGAGTGGGAGCGAACCCGCTTGATCTGGCACTCGGAGACGTGAACGGTGATGGCAAGCTCGACATGCTGGTCACCAACTTCAATGACAAGACCTTGAGCGTGCGGCTTGGTAACGGCAACGGAACCTTCAGCAACACCAATACCGTGAGCACCAATGCCGGTCCGGTGGGAGTGGCTGTTGCAGATCTGAATGGCGACAAAAATCTCGATGTGGTGGTCGCCAACCAAACTGCGGGGAACGCGTCGATCTTCTTCGGGGATGGAACCGGAGGCTTCGCGATGCCGGTCACGTTGACCACCGGCAATGGCACGCGTCAGGTTGCGATCGTGGATCTCAACCGGGATGGCCTCCTCGATCTTGCGTTCACCAACAGCGCGGGTGCAAACGTCGGAATCTATCTGGGCAATGGTCAGGGCACCTTCGCTGGCTTTACCGGATCGACCCTGTTTACGGTGGGAAATACCCCATACGGAATTGCCACTGGTGACTTCAATGGCGACGGAAATCGCGACTTTGTGACGACGGACTTCAACGGCAATACGCTGTCTGTCATGCTGGCCACCGAGCAGTGTAAGTAAGCGCTCTGTTGGCCGTCGGCTCGCCTGTCTGTCTCTCCGCACGCTGCCATCACTCGGCGGTCTTCGCTTTCCACAAAATCTGGTCCAGCCAAGCTCCACTTGGCGCTTTTGCGCTATGATGGCCCCTCACTTCGATCGAGCGAGCTGGAGAAGCCATGGGAATCGCGCAGAGCCTCCGTAGCAGAGTCCGTCACGCCAAGACGAGCATTCTCAATACCGCCAAGCTGATGAGTGGGAATCGCTTCACCGCGTCGTACCACACCGAATATCGCGTAGTCGTGAAGACCCCGAAGTTTTCGCTGCGTCAGTACGGTCATGACAAAAAGTCGGGCTCCCATGTGCTGTTGGTTCCGCCCTTGATGGTGACTGCCGAGATCTATGACATGGCCCCCGATCTGAGCGCGGTCCTGCTGTTGCGAGACCAGGGCCACGATGTCTGGGGTCTTGATTTCGGGACTCCCGATGAGACTCCGGGCGGACTTGAAAAGACGCTGACCGATCATGTGATGGCGGTGAGTGATGCGGTCGATCAACTGGTCCAGCATACCGGTGGCAAAGTTCATTTGGTCGGCTATTCCCAAGGGGGAATGTTCATCTATCAAGCGGCTGCATATAGGCGCTGTAAGGACATTGCTTCGCTGATCACGATGGGTAGTCCAGTCGATCGACTGCGGAGCTTTCCGGTTGCGGTTCATACCGGAGTCCTGGCAAACCTCCTGGACTCTGCCGAGGAGTGGATTCGGGGTCCGCTGGCGAGCCTGCCTGGACTTCCCGGATGGATCACAAGCTGGGGATTCAAGCTGGCCAGTCCGCGCCAAGAGCTGCGTCATCTGCTGATGATGTTGCGTCTACTAGACGATGAAGAGGCGCTGAAGAAGCTTGAGCCAACCCGTCGCTTTTTGGGAGGGGAGGGCTTTATCGCGTGGCCTGGTCCGGCGCTGCGAACCTTTGTCGACGACTTCATTGTTCACAATCGCATGATGTCGGGGGGCTTTGTGATCGCGGGACAGACCGTGTCTCTGTCCGATTTGACGGTTCCGATCCTCTACTTTCGAGGGCGGCGGGATGACTTTGCGCGACCTCGTAGCGTCTCTGCGATCGAGAGAGTGGTTCCTCATGATGAAGTCTATGGCATGACGATCGATGCCGGACATCTTGGACTGGTGGTGGGAACACGAGCGCGGGAAGAAGTCTGGCCAACGGTCGATGAGTGGCTTCGCTATCGCGATCAAATGGCAAGTAAACCGGCGCGTATCGGTAGACTGCTTGGTCACAGTGCGCCGATTGCAGCGGAGCCCGAAGCGGAGACCGGTCGCGAGATCGGAGATATCAAGCTCCTGTATGCGGGACCGAGGGCACTGTGGAACCAGGCCGGCAAGCTCGCGCTGGATATCACAAATGGAGCCCGCTGGATTCGATGGCAGCTTCCCCGTGTGATCCAACTGACGCGCTTCTGGGACAGCGCTCCGATGTCGATTGGAGCGACGCTGGCAGCGCAAGCGAAGGCCATTCCTGAGCGAACTTTTTTTCTGTGGGAAGGCCGGGCCTATTCCTATGCCGATGCGGACCGGCGGGTCAGTCGGATTGCTGCGGCGCTGTATCAATGTGGAATCCGCAGCGGACAGAATGTCGGACTCCTGATGGACAACCATCCAGACTGTTTGACGGCGCTGGCGGCACTGAGTCGACTTGGCGCGATTCCGGCCTTGTTAAATCCGGCGACTCGTGGCGCGGCGCTGGCTCATGCCCTGACCGTGACCAAGGTGCGAGACCTGATTGCCCTGTCGAACAGTCCTGATCTGACCGAGACCTTCGGAGTTCGCCGTCTGCTGATTGGTGGGAGTCCTGTCGGCGTGACCAGCAGCGACACCACAGTTGATCTCGAATCAGTTCGTGCAGAGTTTCCAGCCGCGCTTGTCCCAAACCCCGGACGGGCCAGTGACATTGCCTGCTTGATGTTCACATCTGGAACCACGGGTAAACCCAAGGCGGTCAAGATTTCCAATCGGCGTTGGTTGATGGCGGCGATTGCGGCATCGGCAGGTTGTGATCTAACGCCGAACGATACGGTGTACTGCTGTCTGCCTCTTCATCACGGAACCGGACTGCTGCTTGCTGCGGGCGGTGCTTTGCTGGGCGGTTGTCGTCTGGCAATCGCTCCCCGTTTTTCGATTCGCAGCTTTTGGGAAGACATTCGGCGCACGGGTACTACGGTCGTTTTCTACGTTGGTGAGATGTGTCGCTATCTGGTGTCGGCACCTCCTTCTCCGCTTGAACGGAGCCATGCCGTCCGCTTGTTTGTCGGCAATGGCATGCGCGCAGATGTGTGGCACGAATTGCTGCGTCGCTTTGGTCGAGTCGGTGTTCTGGAGTTCTATGCTGCGACCGAAGGGAATACCGTGATGACCAACTTGACCGGCGAAAAGATTGGCTCCGTGGGACGGGTTCCACTGGGCCTGGTGCGGACGCTGGTGGTCAAGTACGATCCAGAGACAGAGTCTTATCCACGGACTCCGGCCGGATTCCTGATTCCGACCGCAGTGGATCAACCCGGCATGCTACTGGTCGAAATCCAAAAGCAGAATCCGCTGTCTCGCTTTGATGGGTATACCGACCCGGCGGCAACCGAGTCGAAGATCCTCCGCAACGTGCTTCGCAAAGGGGATGCCTGGTTTTGTAGTGGAGACCTGATGCGTGAGGACTCCGATGGTGACTTCTGGTTCGTTGATCGAGTCGGTGATACCTTTCGTTGGAAGGGAGAAAATGTATCGACGGAGCAGGTCGCAGCAGTGCTGGCTGAGCTACCGTTCGTGGAGATCTGCACGGTCTATGGGGTGCGTGTGCCCGGCCAGGAAGGACGAGCAGGAATGGCCGCGATCAAGCTTCGCGATCAGCACTCCTTTGATCCCGAAGACACGTTCCGTGTGATCGAGCAACACTTGATCGATCCAGCACGACCGCGCTTTGTTCGATTGGTCGATCAGCTTCAGACAACAGAGACGCTGAAAATTCTCAAACAACCACTGCTCACCGATGGGATCGATGTGACACGCACTGGCCCTCTGTACGTGTACGACAAGCTGCGCCGCACCTATGTTTGCGTGGATGAAGCAGAGCTGTCGCGTTATCTTCCTACGCTGTAAGAATTCTTAGTTGGGAGCGGCGATCGCCGATCTGGTTCTGCTGATGTTGGCGATTGTGCTTTCTCTGCAAGTGATGGCTGCTGCTGCTCCAGGCTGTCGTCAGCCTCCTACATCGGCACCGACTGAAGCGGTGATGGACCAGGTCGCAGTGTGTATGAAGGCGCTGCGTGAACCGCATTGGCAGCAGCACAGTCCGGCGGTGACGGTGCTGGGTGCGATTGGGATACCAGCGCTGACTGTGCTGGGACAGTGTACGACTTCAGAATCCAATGATGAGATCCGTGCCCGATGTACTCGT
>CALLYL010000420.1 GCA_937859535.1 uncultured Myxococcales bacterium | reverse complement strand
CCATCTCAACAGGAGGACGTAGGAATGGGAGTTCTCCGGTGAACAGCTCCCATGCAATCACTCCCAAACTAAACACATCCGCCGGGGCCCCGACCAATTGTGATCCCCCCCGACATTCCGGTGCCATATACATGGGTGAACCCACCATGACTCCTGGCAGTGATATCTCGATTCTGTCTGCGGAAGCAGATACGGAGGGAGAGGCACCCAACTTCTGTTTGGGATAGGTGCCTGACTCCGAACCCTCTTTTGCTTTGAGCGCAGCGACGCCAAAATCAAACAACTTGATCTGCGGCGTGGCCCCATCCTCTGTGACCAAGATGTTGCTGGGACGCAGATCACGATGGATGATGCCGCCCTCATGAATCACTGTCAGCGCATCCGCCACCTGCCTTAGAACTTGCACCGCGAACCGAGGATCTCGATAGCGCGAACGAAGCTGCCGCAGCGTCTTTCCCTCCACCAGCTCCATCACCAGGAAAGGCACTCCTTCATCGGTGACATCGACATCAGAGATCGCCACCAAGTTGGGATGATCAAGCCGTGACAGAATCTGGGCTTCGCGCAAAAATCGAATCAGTCCTGCCTGATCGGTCGCTTTGGTCAGAACCTTCGCGGCCAGGTGCTTGTGGTCGGTGATTCGCTCAACTTCCACCACCACTCCGCTCGCTCCGGTTCCGAGCAGACAGACAATTCGGTAGTGCTCTCCCAAGAGCGACTGGACCTTGAGCGGAGTCTCGTCCTGTGGGACATTCGGGCGTCTCTGCATCAGCTCTAGGAGTCGCCGCGAACGCTGCTCGATCTGTCTCCGTAGCTCATCGTTCAACTGCTTGGCTGCAACATTCTTCGCCGACAGTTGGCGAAGGCGGGTCCGTACATCTTCCCGCAGTCGGTTGAGACCCTCGGCCAACGATTGAAGGGAGCTGTCCTGAGACACCGCGATCGGTGTGTCGAGGTCTCCATCCGCCACACGCTGAGCGGACAGGAGGAGCGCATCCTGCTCTGCAAGGCGCAGCTTCGCTCGCGCAGCTTCCATCGCGAGCTGCAACGTCTGACTCCGCAGTGCCACAAACCGCCGCGCCACAATCACACCAACTGCCATCACGAACCGCGCGACCGCGTACTGAGTGAGCACCACGTAGCGCTTCAGAAAGCCCATGGCCGACAGCAAATCGTACAGTGTTGGCATCAGAGAAATCGCGAGCCCAATGCTCAGAATGCGACCATCGATGTTCCCCAGCGCGCCAATCCGGACCGCATTCACCAGCATCACTCCGACCATTCCCAAGAGCAGGATTTGCAGTGGCAGCAGCAACCACTCGAGCGGCACCACTCCTAGTCCCACCACGATGATTCCACCGACAAAGAAAGCCACAAACAGCCAGGTCAAGTGACGCAAGAGCCCCAATGGTCCCTTGCCAAACATGCTGTCTACAAATCCATTCAGCGCCGCAGAAAGCAGTACCAAAGAAGATAGCTCGATAACTCGCGCTATGTCTTGGCTACCAAATAGAAAGATGCGAAGTGTTGATCGCGCAAACAGATAGATTCCTGCTAACAGCGCAAAGCTGCCGTACAGCGCGAAGGAGCGATCTCGCTGGAGCGCCGCCAGCGAAAGACCCGTCAGCGCCAACACGAGCAGCA
>CALLYL010000419.1 GCA_937859535.1 uncultured Myxococcales bacterium | reverse complement strand
TACTCGGCTTAATGTCGCGGTGGATGAGGCCCTGGCGGTGGGCGGCGTGCATGGCGTCGGCGACTTGCTGGATGACTTGCACTTTTTCAAACAGCGACATGTCCTGCTGCGCCAGGTGCAGCGGCTTGCCACTGATGAGCTGCATCGCGATATAGGGATAGCCTGCATCCTCGCCGGTGCTCGGCATCTCGCCGATTTCATACACTTTGCAGATATGCGGATGGTCTAGCGAGGCTTGGAGGCGGGCTTCTCGCTCGAAACGCTTCACGAACACCGCTCCGGTCGAGCCATCGGCATGGCCCAGCATCGGATGCACGATCTTGAGCGCGACGAGCCGGTTCAGACGGGGATCACGGGCCATGTAGACCGCGCCCATGCCTCCCGAGCCCAGCACCTTGATCACCTGATAGCGATCCCACTTTTGCAAAGAGCGCGGGATGCCGACCTTTGGCATCGATGGGACAGAGCGCGGCGCTTTCGCCGACAGGTTGCTCGCTCTCGAAGAGGCCGACTGGGTATTGGGCAGATCGGTGGTCTGTTCGTCCGCTTCGTCGACCGGGGCGGCTGCCCCTGGAACCAGATCGATGGTCGCCGGTTCAGACTCGTCCTCAGGAAGACCCATGGAGGGTACCGACGGTGGGGCCTGCTCTTTTGCCACCCTTCCACTATAGCAAAATCACTTGACAAATTCGCCGGGGGGTCCACCCCTCACTTGGGCACTCATCGTCGCCGGATGACGCCAAGCCGCCTACCTTGCCGTCACGAACCGAAGTGCAAGAACCCGAAGACGACTTGGCAGTAAATCGCACCGACGACAGCCATCGCCAGGCCCCACGCCAAAAGCTGGCGATAGAGCGTGTCGGTGTCGCCCTGCGCATTGGCCAGGCACAACGCACCCAGCGTCGACAGTGGCGAGACATCGACCAGGTGCGCGCCAACATTGACGCTATTGGCCAGCGCGACCAAGTCACCTCCGCCGAGCTTCTGGGTCAGCTTGGGCAAGATCGGCAAAAACGCTGGCAGCACCACGCCCGACGAGCTGGAATACGCCGACAAGATTCCGGTACAGAGCCCAATCACTCCCGGGGCGCGCTGCTTGGTCGACAGCTTTTCAATCAGCCAGGTAAACAGATCTATGCCACCGGTGCGCTCGAGGATTCCCATCAGACAGGTCATCCCGCACACCATCAGAATCGTCCCCCACGGCACGGTCCGTAGCGCCTCTTCCTCATCGGAGAGTCGCAAGATGGAGAGCAGCACCGCCGCCGTCAGCGCCACCGCGCCAATCTCTAGCTTGCCAATCGACACCACCAGCAAAACCACAAGTAACACCAACAGTGTCACCGCATGCCGAACGTGCAGCGGCTGACGGTGGCTGGCGAGCAGGCGTGCCAGGCGCTCGCTTTGGTCTGCGGACGGCGTCTGTCGCAGCAGCTTGACCCCACCAAAGAGCAGATATCCACAGCCCGCCACCAGCGCGTGCGCGAGCAAGCAGTGGAGGTAGTTCCACCAGCCGTAGCCGTACAGTCCAATTCTCGCCATCAGATCGTTGGCGATGACTCCGGTTGGTGCGAGTGGAGACAGCGACGCCGCATTGCCTCCGCAAGCGACCATCAGTGCCATCAGAAATGACGACACTCCGGCCTCGTGCGCGACCGCCATCGCCACCGGGGCCAGCATCGCCACCGCCCCGATATTGCCCGCCCCGATGGTCCCGAGTGATACCGCCAGCACAAAGAACACCAGCGGCAAAAGCCCCGGCCGTCCCCGAGCAAGCTGCACCGCATAGCCTGCCACGCGCCCGAGTGTGCCATTGGCCTGCGCCTGCCCAAACAAGAGCGTCAGCGCCAGCACGGTCAGAAACAGCGGAACCGGAAAGCCCGCCATGACCTGACGAAGCGTCATCTTGGCCCCGATCACGCCGAGTCCGTAGGCAAACGTGAGTGCCAACAGCCCGACGTTAAGCCGAGACCACATCGACAGCAGAATCGCGCACAGCAGCGCGAGCACGGAGAGCAGCGGGATCAGCATCGGTCGTACTTCGAGCTACGGACGAATGGTCCCTACCATTACAGTACGCCGAGCAGCATGAACTTCAGATAGCGACCTTCCTCGAACGACGGAGGTACCGGGTGATCAAGTCCTTGGCCACCTCGATAGAGCACCGTGACCCGTCGCCCGGCATCGCTCGCCGCTGCCGCCAGCATGCGCAAGAACGCCTGTTCATCGACGAGCTGAGAGCAGGAACAGGTGGCCAGTAGTCCACCGCGCCGCACCGTCCCCATCGCCAGCGCATTCAGCCGCTGATAGCCTTTGAGCGCCGCCGGAAGGTCTTTCTGGGCTCGGGCAAACTTGGGGGGATCCACGACCACCACATCGTAGCGAAGCGGAGTGGCCCCCTCCAAGAAGCGAAATGCGTCGGATTCGACGGTGGAAAGCGGCCCGAGGTTGTTTAGCTCGCTGTGTTCGGTACACAGCTTGAGCGCACGCGGCGAGATATCGACACAAGTGGCCTCGACGGCACCGTGACGCAGCGCTTGCAGCGCAAAGCCGCCCGCATAGCTGTAGACGTCGAGCACCTTGGCACCCGCACAGTAGCGACCGAGCAGCAACCGATTGTCGCGCTGATCGAGAAAGGCGCCGGTCTTTTGGCCTTCGCGAACGTCAATGCGCAGCCGAACGCCGTTTTCCAAACAAAGCGTGCCATTGGTGAGCAGGCTCTCATCACCGAACACCACGCGATTTTGCGACACGAAGCCTTCAATCGAGGCAAAGCTTCCCGCTGCTGCCTCAACAATGCAGGCCGGTGGCTTCGGCAGCGACCGCAGCGCCGCATAGACCGCGTCTTCGCACAGCTTCATCCCGAGCGCCGAAAACTGCACCGCGGCCACATCGCCAAACAGGTCGATGTGGAGCCCCGGCAGCCCATCGCCCTCGCTGTTGCACAACCGATAGGCAGTGGTATCCGAGCGCGGCAGTCCC
>CALLYL010000418.1 GCA_937859535.1 uncultured Myxococcales bacterium | reverse complement strand
AATTGTAGAGAAAATCTAGACTGTCTTTCTCATAGTAGTCACCAAACAAATTCCCTGTGACGCTGGTAGAGTTTGTGGGCTTCCTGAAGACAGTGTTTGTAATTGTTGTTTTAATAGATGATTGTGAGGCTTTCCGTAAGAACACTGTTTCCGCAGATGTTGATATGATTGACTTATCGATCACAAGATTGAAGTTGTCATCAAAGAGCCGCTTTTGTGGGCCAGTAGCTGGTGGTTTCACCGGGTCGCTTATTATGCTTCGTGTAAATAATACAGAAGGGACGCTGAACTTGTCATCTGCGCTCGTAAGTGTTACAGAATTATATACTTGGATGCCGTCAAAAACCGTATTAAACATATCCTTTGATGAGGACTGGACTATCTCGATTCCTTGAGCAAGTACGGAGTCTGCCGGTCTACCGGTGCCTTCCCAAAAATCTGAGATATACTGGTCATGTGATCCGATAATGTTCAAAGTGACTCCCGATCCGGAGGATAAATAGGAATAATTGCCAGAGATAATGGACAGCTTGGTTGCTAAGGTGCCAGAAAACTGAATGTATGGCTTTCCCGCCGAGACCGACGCTAATGCTGATTGGAAATCTGTGTATGGACAGCCCTGCGAACCAGAGGTACTGTTGGCGCAAGATGGGTCTTTTTGATAACTTGGGTCTATATTCAAATAGACGATCTGATTGCGAGGCACACATGTGCCCAGGGCTCTTGAATGTGGATTTGAGGATATACTCTCATTTGAGAATGCACACACAAGACTTTGACATTGACTGTGTGAAATACATGGGCATGAGCCATTCTGGCTATCTGCACACATGCATCGATGGTATACCGGGTCGCATATAGAACCATTTTCAGTGTCGCAAACTACGTGATCTGGATCTGCATCGCAATCCAGTGACTGGTTGGTTTCTGAGCAGCTAATCAAGGGAAGAGCAACAATTAGCGAGATCATCGTTCTATACATGATAATCTTCCTTGTTTCTACTTAACCACGACAAGCGGGATTCCTATGGACAGTCCCACTAACATTCCGCTGATCCCTACCCCAGTCATCACTTGTTTCGTTAGTTGAGATCCACTTGTCCCTATACATCGATAAGTCGGTAACGATTCTGGGCTTGATAGGCATGGGTTGTAAATATCGGTGCTTAGAAAACCGGCACCGGTTAGGGCAGCAAAGAATAGGACCGAAGTTAGGACACCAACTCCTGCACGATGTCTATGGTGCGGTGTAATGCGAGAGATAGAGATCGAATTGTTAGCCGGCCCGATGGGAAGCGTAAAACTAATGCGATTGAATTTTTGAGATATATTGAGTGTTGATCCGTCTGATCCTTTTACGTTTTCTTGTTGAATTCGGTTGAACCAACCGGCAGAGAGTTCATAAGAACCTACCTCAAGGCTTAGATTTTCGCAGCTCTGAGACTTTGTCGGACAAGATTTACATGTGGCCGCTGGCTTCCTAATTTCAAATATAGGAGAACCATTCATGGTTTGAATGGATAGTGTCAAATTTGTCAGTAACGAAATGGAGGGCGATTGGCCGTTAAATAGATCGCTGAACTTGCAGGATTCGGCGATTTTTTTGAGAAACGCAGAGACTCCTTCATAAGGAGGAGTAGGCTCAGAGCAGGAGAATCCATTGTTTGTATATGAACACAGTGAATGCACTATATTTCCGCTGGGTTTGAATATGACGATATGCCAGAATGGTATGCTATTCAGAGTCGAACAGCTAGAGCCCGAGAGTTCGACGGCTTTCTTGAATGTATTAGCGAACTCATTGAAACACTCTATGGCGAAGCATTTCTGAAGTTCATCGAGAACACTTGGTTTAGCGTATTTTTGACAGGATGATGTATCCATAGTGGTTGCGTTGCCAGGCAATAGATATGCTTTGAGCTTAATTGGGAAACTTTCTTCTAGTGGTTTGCTGATAGTATTCGCGATTTTTATAGCACTATCAGGTAAGGTTTTGGAGTCAAATATATATATGGTAGCTATTTCTGGCGTGGGTGGCGTGGGTTGCGCATGGCAATAAGACTCTATAATGAAAAGGAAGAGGAATACTCTGATGGAAAAGGCGCGTAGCATTATGGGTGTTCGCTCCCTGTGAGTAGAGAATACAATCGCTTTCTTAGATCGTTGGCGGTTCATGATGCAAGCGATTTATTTTACCTCGTGGGCCCCGATGTCGGCTTTGGGACCGATCGGTCGAGGGTTGCCGAAGTAGTCCGTCAACGACAGTGGTGATTCGACTTTGTTGATGCAGCACTGCTCGTTCGTGGTGTCGTCTCGGAGCGCGTAGTACGTGGGCTCGGTCTGCGTGAAACTTGGCAGCGCTGGGATCTTTCCCGGTGATGCATAGGTTTCGCTCGGGTGGACGACGACGTTGGCGAGTTGGCAGTTGCCAGTGAATTGTGAGTCGTAGGCTTTCGGGTCTGAGAGGATGATGGAGTCCTGCAGGGGCGTGCTCAAGTTGTTACAGTTAACGCTTTTTTTGCCTCCAAGTGCGATGGGCGTGCCGATGTTCGCAACGACTGTATTGTTGGCAAATACACCCCTTGTGTAATGGAACGTCAGTGGCGATTCATTCGCCTGTCCGTCACCACCATTGCGAGTGAAGAAATTGTCGGTGACAGTGTATGTACCTTCATCAAGGTAGAAAGCGATGTACGGTAGTGCGCTGAACACCGAACGCGTTACTGTCACAACACATTGGCTAGTGCGGAGTCCAAAAAATGTAGATCCAGAGAGAGAGCTCCTGTGGATCTCAAGGAGCGGTGGGCTGGCTTGGCTAAGCAACTTACAGTCAACGCCGCCGTTGGCCCTTAAGATGCTCACTCCATCGAGGATGACCTTGGTTTGGCCAGAGGTCGGTGCGATCGTGAGGATGGTGTCCATTGCACCTGCCGTGAGGACAGGTCTTCCCTGATCGGGGTTTGCTGGGCCGCTGCCGAAAATGCGGAACGTGCGGTTCTCCATCTTCCCTAGGTCGAATGGCCCGGTGTATTCGACATCAAACGCCTTTGAACCTACGAGACGGATTGCGTAGCGATAGGGCATCGCCGCGAGTGCATCCTGGAGCTTGCAGAACGGATTCGCTACAGAGCCGTCGGCTACAGAGCATTTGCCAGAGTCTGCGGTGGCATCGACGACATACACCTGGTTGGCGTTCAGGCAGCGATTGTTTGTGCTTGGAGGCGTCGCCGGTTCGCAGAGTTTGGAGCCGCAGTCATCGTGGAGTTGGCAAACAACACATTTGTTGTTCACACAGGCCTTGGCATCACTGCATTGACTTTCCGTTGTGCAGTCTGGTTGTGGCGGATCGTTTGGTGGCTCCATTAGGTCGGATTTTGATTCGCAGTGGTGGGTCTCCAGATTACAGACCGTACCAGCCCCACATTCGTGATCCGTTGGACAGCTCGCTTCCCGGCTGGGAATGCAGCAGTTGAGGAGGAGGGCTCCGGCACCAACTCCGATGAGTCCCAAGAACAGCTTGGTGATGCGCATGGTTGGATTCCTTTTCGCGTTCGCCGGGCGGCTAAAATTCGCCTTGGACTGTCAGTCCTGTTGATCCAGTTGCGGAACCCAGGCTTACGCGCAGCGAGGGGCGATTGGTGCGCTTCTGCGAAATTCCTACACCAAGTAGCGTGGCACCGACTCCGAGGGCGGCGACTCCGACTCCCAACATGGCACCGCCGTAGACTTTGCCGTCATACACGTGATCGCATGCGGGCTCTGTGCACTTGCCATCCAGTACCAGACCGGCGATTCCTAACGAACCCATGGCGACTCCTGCGACTACCAGGGTACCGCCTCCGATGAGCAGTCCGTAGGGAGTTCGCTTGGCCGGCTCTGGTTTGTCTGTGAGGGGGGGCAGTTGCTGCACGGACAGCGTGGGCGTTTCGATGCGTATGGGCGGACTCGGCGGTGGTGGGGTGGCTCCGAGGATCTGCGTCACGGACTCACCAGCGCGTAGATCGACCGTCGCCCGGCTGCCTCCGTTGTTCCACGTGAGCTCGTAGTTCCCCTGCGGGAGCCAGACCGGCAGCGGCCGCTCGGGTCGCTTGACCACTACGTACTCCGCTTTGTTGATGTGAAAGGACAGGGAGTTGTTGGGAAACTGGATCAGCAGGCGTCCATGGGTCGGTCGGACATGGGCTACCAAGCGGTCCCGTCCGGTCAGCGCTTGGTTCAGGGCGAACTGCTGGCGTTCCTTGCCTTTTTGCAGCTTCCCGGTCGGAGCAGGACAGGCCGGCGCGTCATCGGTGAGAGCCACCGGGGATGGCAGTTGTAGCTCAGAGGAGGTGGGCACCGCAGCGGGCGCTTGGCTGATATACCGCTCATAGGAATTGAGCGCTGAAACGAGCTTGTGACTCGCTGCTTCGCGCTGGTTCTTTTTGAGCAAGATGCGAAACTGATCCTCGTAGACACAGGCCAGACCGAAGTGGGTCAAATTCAGGCAGTCTGCGTCTTCCCGGCAACAGGCGAGCGCCTTTTGGAGAAACTGCTCACTGCGCAGGAGTCGCGCTTCCACAGGTAGTCGCTGGTCACTGTAGGCCCGCGATCCCTCTCGACGCATCTCGGCCAGGTTGTCACATTCCGCAGAAGGGGCCGGAGTCTCTGCATGCGAGATCAGCGGAGCGCATAGTCCGATACCTAACAGGAATGTCCACAAAGCCCGCATGGTCGATTACTCCGGATTGAAAAGGTCTTCATCCACCTGCGGTGGCTGATTCTTTTTGAACTTGGGCTTACGTACTGGCCCTGGGCGTGGCGGTTCTACGCGTGGTTTCGCGGGAAGCACGGTCGGCAGTGTGGGCGCTAAGAGCGTCAGGTCCGGTAACACTCCTAGATCGATGGTCACGGATGCAGGACTGTGCAAGTCCTCAGGGGAAGAACTGCTGGCATCATGGGCAGGCGCTGCGACTTTCGGTAGCGTCGGAATGGGTGGGTGGGACTTCGTGGCGTGAAGACCCCAATAGAGCCCAGCGCCGCACAGTGCCAGCACGGTTCCTCCGATGAGCAATCGGAGCGTCAGGCGTCGTTTGTGACGGCGTTCGCTCGGGTATGGTCCCTGCTCTGCGGTGAGCGCATGGAGGAAGTCCTCGATGGTCGGGAATCGCTGCTCGCGGTCCTTGTTCATCGCTCGCCCGATCGCAGCCAGTACGACAGGCGGTAGATCAGCTCGGAGCTGAGACAGGAACGGTGGTTCCTCACTCAAAATGCGGAAGAAGATGGCCTCCCGTGGGTCCGCAGTGGGATCGACCACGAAGGGATGACGGCCTGCCAGGGCTTCATACATCACGACCGCCATTGCCCACTGATCGGCGCGACCGTCGATCTGACTCACCTGACCACGGACAGCCTCGGGGGCCATGTAACTGGGCGTTCCGAGCAGAGACCCTTCCACGGTCTGCTGAGACAGCGCGTTTTTGATCTTTGAGATTCCGAAGTCCACCAGCTTGACCAGATCGCCACCATCCGGGCCTTTGCCTGGAACAAGGAAGATGTTGCCTGGCTTGATGTCGCGATGTACGACCCCCATCGCATGAGCATCGTGAAGCGCTGCGCAGCACTGCTTGGCGATATCGATCACGGTGGACAGCGGCAGTTTCTTTTCTCTGCGGAGGCGCTTTTCGAGGTCCTCCCCATCGAGTAGCTCCATGACCAAGAACGGGAAGCCCTGATCGATGTCGCGATCGAAGTCGAAAACCTTGGCAATGTTCGGGTGGTTGAGCGCAGCCACTACCCGAGCTTCGTTTTGGAACCTGTGGAAAATGCGAGGATCTTTGGCAAATGTCGAGTGCAGAACCTTGACGGCACACAGGCCATCGGTACGAAGGTGACGAGCCCGGTACACCGCCCCCATACCGCCGCTGCCGAGTAGCTCCTCCAAGTAGTAGGTTCCACAAAGGGTCTTTCCCACCAGCGGATCGCTTGGCTTGTCCGGCGGCTTGGCTGAGATCGTCGGTGGGAGGTTCATGAGACTCGCTGCATCGTCCCCGACGGTCAGTCACACATATAGAGTGCGACGTGTTCAGCATCGGAACCCGCACGGCCAGATTATCCACAAGAGGGCGTCGCGGCAAGCCGAGAGATGTCATCCACCATGCCTCGTCGTCTTACTGAGGCCGCCTGGGTAGGGCCCTGCATTTTCCGGCGATGCATTTCTCGTGGGCCTGGCAGCAATTGGAGCCACATCGACGGGTCAGTGGTTCACACAAGAAGTCGGGGGGTTTGATCTCAGCCCGGCACTGACCAGCGAGACAGCGCTCCCCTCTAGCACAGCACTGGTCACCGCATCGCAAGGTGCCGGTAGGACAGAGTTGCGGACCATGAGGGCGGCAGGTGCCCTGCACGCAGGTTTGGTTGAGCGGGCAGCTTTCGACGGTCCATTGTCCGTTGCGGCACAGGGCGGCGGTGCTGGTGCCTACGCAGAACGGCGAATCCTGCGCGGTGCATCGTCGATTGACCGGCTTGCAGGTGCCTTGCTCGCAGAGCTGGCCTGGTTGGCAGTCCTCGGTGAGCCACCTGCCACCTCGGCAGATTTCGCGGCTGCGTGGGGTTGCGCAGCGGGGCCGATCCGCTGGACCGCATCGTTGGACGGGGGTGGAACAAAGTCCCTGGTCGCAGACCTGATTGGCCGGACACTGCTCCACCGTCCACGATCCGTTTTCGCAAAAGCCTCGGCTGCGGCGGTCGACACAGACCGGCGAGTCGTGTCCGGTGCAGGGGAAGGCCTCGCACATGTTGCCACGGCAGCGCGATGGCGGCAGGCAGTCGATGAGATGCCAGATCCCATCGCGGTCACAGAGCTTCACGGCAAACCCTGCACAGACCCGATCGCCGGGCGTGCACGGCACCTGACAGCTCCCGCCAAGACAACGCTCCGCACCGGTGCAAGCAACCCCGCACGCCCCGCAGCTCGTGACAGAGTTCAGAGCGGACTCGCAACCATTGGCCGGGTTGCCATCGCAGTCGCCAAAGCCAGAGTTGCAAGTCCCCAAAGCACAGGAGCCGCCGGAGCACAAAGCCGAGGCATTTTGGAAAGAACAAGACTTGCCACAAGTGCCGCAGTTGGAGATGGAGGAAAGAGAAGTCTCGCAGCCATTGGCGGAGTTGTTGTCGCAGTTGTCAAAGCCGGGGTTGCAAGTCCCCAAAGCACAAGAACCGTTGGAGCACACAGCGGAGGCATTTTGGAAAGAACAAGACTTGCCACAAGAGCCGCAGTTGGAGATGGAGGACAAAGGAGTCTCGCAGCCGTTGGCGGAGTTGCCGTCGCAGTTGCCAAAGCCGGAGTTGCAAGTCCCCAAAGCACAGGAGCCGCCAGAACACAGAGCCGAGGCATTGGGGAAAGTACAAGACTTCCCACACGCCCCGCAGTTGGCAATTGTATTGATGGGGGTTTCACAGCCATCGGCAGGGTTGTTGTTGCAATCTTTGAATCCAGCCGGGCAGCCCTGACATTGGTTGTTTATACAGCTTGTCCCGCTAGCGCAGGCCGCACAGACACAACCATTTGGGTAGCCTACTAGATCTCCGCAGCGATTGGTACATAGTGCCTGACATCCCGACAGAGACAGCCCATCCTGGCCCATTGGTATTTGGCAGGTTGGACACTGGTGGGTATCGGTGGAAAAGTTTTCTGTGTGGGCGGTTTGTGCAACAATGATACCGCTTGCTTGAAGTTTGGCGGTAAGCGTTAGTTTGAGAGAATATGACCCGGAGCTAAGCGGAAGATTGACAATTAAATCAGTTCGATTTGAAATCGATTGAGACGAGCAATCCAAGACACTAGAGCCATCGATTTCTATCTTTGGATAAATGTTAATACCGCTGGCACTATCTGCTCCAGGGGTTTTCCAGATATTCTGAAAGGTGACCTTGTAGCAACCATCGGTGCCGAAGGTACAAAGTTGGAGGTTGCACTGCTGCGGCTGAGTTTGAGCCGGTCGGACCGGGCATAAATACAGCGCGATCAGTGTCGATATGACGAGAGGCCAGAACAGCTTGTGACGCATGGACCGAAGTCTCCGTGTGAATTTGGCCAGGGACTGTGTTGTGAAGATTCCAGATGGACTACGGCATTCGTCGCAGGATTGCTCCCTTGGTACCGACGGACCAGATGCTGCTCCCATCGCTCGTCCCCGCGATTTTGTAGAAAGTCTGCGCTGCTCCGGTCTCTTCGAACTTGAGTCCGGAGACCTGAGTGCCATCGGAGCGCAGCATAAAACCAGCGGCCCCAGCCAGAAATACAGTGCCAGCGCCCGTTCCCCACACCGCAAACAGATCCTGGGCCTTGGCAATTTCTGTGGCTGAAGACCAGTCCGACCAAGTGGCACCCTGGCGACGAACCACGCTGTGGGTTTTTCCGACCGCCCAGACATCGCCGGAGCTTGCCCAGACCGCGTTCAGCGGACCCACGGACGGCGCTCCCGAATCAGTGCTCCAGGTCGTGCCCATGGACGTCATGACCGCGCTCTGCGTTGCGGACTGCTTTCCGACGGCCCAGAGCTGTGAGCCACCGCCCCAGATTCCTTCGAGCGCCAGGACTCCGCCAAGCTGCTGTTTGCTCCACGTTTGGCCATCAAAATGACGCAGATACTCATTCGGACCCACCGCCCACAGGTCACTGGCAGAAGCACCCCACAGCGCTCGGGTTCCGGTTCCGCTGGCCGTGATGGTGTCCACAATCTTCCATTGCGGCGCTTGTGGATCGGTCACAGACAGACGCCAGATGCTGTTATCGGCGACTCCAAGATAGAGCTGTCCTCCGATGCCCCAGATGGTGTTCAGGACGGTGTTCGCCGGTAGGTTCGATAGCTTGGACCAGCTCGTGCCATCCCAGCGTAGCGCCAGGTTGTTGCCCACCGCATAGGCGACTCCGGTGTCCACATAGAGACCGAGCAGATTCCTGACCTCGCCCCGGCTCGATGGGCGCCACACTCCCGAGGTTCGGGAAGCGAGCAGGCCCGCGTCTCCGACAATCCAAGGGGTGGCCGCAAGACCTTGGGAGAGTCCGTAAATGGTGCTGTCACCAAACTTTTCTTGGCTCCATACTCCACCCTGAAGGTGCCAGATCAGGCCGGTGGTGCCAGCGATCCAGACTTCGTCGCCACTACCCCACACCGCATAGAGCAGCGCATTCGCAGAGTTGGGCAGAGTCTCTCGTTTCCAGGAGCCTTGGGAGAGGTGCAGAACTTCGGGGGCACCCGCACCGGTATAGCCAACGATCCAGACTTCGCTGGGGCTTGCGACCCAGACCGACCGGAGAGAGCCAGAAGGAGTCGGATTTAGGCTACCCCACACAACCTTGCTCCAACTGGCGGTGGCTGCATCCAAATTGACCCCATGAACGGCGAGGCCATTTTCGCCAACGGCCCATGCCTCGGTTCCGACGCCGGACACCGAAAGGAGTCCTTGGTTCAGCGTGCTCCCGACATTGTCTTCGGACCAGGTTCCCAAGGTTCCGCTCTTGGTGCGCCGGTAGATGAACAGATTCCCAACGGCGACGGCAACGGAGCCATCTGTACCGCCGCAACCCCATACCGACCGAAGGTCTGCCCCGGCCATAATTGGAGCCAGAGTGCGCTGCGAAAAGCCCGCGCCCGTTGAGGTTCCTTCAAACAGAACGGGCTTGAGGGTGCTGTCATCTGTTCCTGCGACCAGCATCTGTCCGTTTGCACACATCGACAACCCGCTGAGGTTGGCGCTTGTTCCCAAGCGCACCGGGAGCCATTCGCCGTTGACGAGGTGGAGGAGGGTGCCGTGATCTCCTGCGGCCCAGACTTGTTTGCCGTCGCTGCTGACCTGCACGGCCTTCAGATGATTCCCTTGCGGCAGTGGGTTGTCCCAGCACCAGCGAGTACCGGAGTCTGCGGTGCAGATCTTGGGCGCGAAGTGGGCGACGATCGGCTGCTGGATGGGCAACTGGACAGTGCAGGTCGTCTCGGTTCCGCTGCAGACTCCCTCCCAACCGAGGAAGTAGGAATCGGGCTCCGCGACCGCGCTGAGGGGAACGGATCCCAGGGGAAAATCGGCGCTGCATTTTTGGCCGCATTCGACGGGACCACCCGGCCTGGGGAGTGAGTAGACGGTGCCTTTGCCGGTTCCGGTCTTCTGTACCGATAGGGAACACTGCGGACCATCGAGTCGCGTGAGATCAATTTGAACCGGATAATAGGGTCGGCCATCGTGAAAGCTGGTCAGCCCTCCCTGATCGAGATTGACACTGGCCGCACCGATAGCAATGGCACACTGGATCGGGAGCTGACCGCGCACCGCCAAGTCGAAGGTTCCTTTGGTGTCCGCAGGCAGCTCTAGCGCAAAGAAGCTTCGGCTGGCTCCGCGAAACTGCTCGGTCTTTTGGCCGACTCCGTTTAGAGTGGGGGCGACTTCAACAAACTCGACGTCATCACTGACTCCATTGATGGTCACCGCGATGAGCAGGGTGTCTGCTTTTCCGCAGCTTATGGTCAGCAGGACTCCGATCAAAGTACCGAGCAGCGCGCAGTGTTTGTCCACTTGGATTACCTCACACTTCGAATGTCGGAAGGAATGGGACGGAGGGCCGCCGCAGTACCAATTCCCACTGCTGTCGCAACGACTACAGTGCCACCAGCGACGATGGTCCATACCCACCACTTGGCCTCTGTCTTTTTGCGAAACGCGGCGGTGATCGAGCGGTCTTGCGACAGAGAAAGCACACAGGACTTCCCCTGACAGTCTCCGAAAAAGCCAGCAAATCGCGAGCTGGCATTCGGTTTTGGCAGAAGCTGGACCTCCGGACGACCCGCGATGCGTAGCGTGCAGGGTTCGCTTGACCCACAACGGAGATCCTCGCGACCACTGCTCCTGACCACAATCGAACCGCTGCCATCCCCCTGCGTTCTGATTCCGAGCACCGCACGCGGAAGGAAGGTGACCGCAAGCTCGATGGGTCCGCTGGGAGTCAGCTCGCAGCGAGCAGGAGCCGGTTCGCCCGATTCGGATGCGATGGACGCCGTTTGCGGACAGCCCCCGTGCCACTGTGCGACATACGTGCCTTCATCTGCCACGGCTTCGAACACAAGGGGCGCTCCCATCGCGACATGGAGATCACAACCTCGGTCCTTTGCGCTGCGGCACAGCTCCTCTTGATTGCGAAGCCGAACTTTGATGGCACCACTCCCAGAGACCGAGAGCTTGAGTACCGTTTCCTCACTCTGAATCTTGGTGGCTTCATCGAGGAATCGTTTGCGATTGGTATCGATCGGAAGTCCCAATTCCTGAACGTACTTGTCGATTTCATCCAGCTTTTCGATCGAACGGATCACCGCGCTGCGCGACTTCTGGGCATGCGCAATGCGCACACTCCCGACCGCTTGTTGGCTCAGCTTCAGATGTGCGATTCCATCGAGAAACAGCATCAGTCCGAGATCGCGCTGCACGAACTGCGGATTTTTGGCCGGAAAGTCGAGTGCTGCGACCGCCTCTAGCCGTGAAATGGTCTGCTCTGCGAGCTGCGTGACCCGCTCTAGCTGACCCGCTTTCCACGCGATCAGGGTTTCCGCAAAGAGCTGGAGTGCTTTCTGGTATTCCTCTGGCTGAGGGGGCACAGGCTTGACGGTCGCTTTGCCACCGGTCGGCGCAGCCCGCTGGGCCACAGCCTTGGGAATCGGCGCGAAAAGCTGCACTGCCACCAACAAACCGAACCAGAGACAGAATCGCTGACGCATGGGCACGATGGTTCCACTCCGCATCAATACACCGGGATGAGCGAGACGGTCCGGCTCTCGCTGTGACTGAGATCGAAGATCATCTCTTTGGCGACAAATCCAGCGCGCTCCAGTCGAATGCTTGCGGACCGACCCGGCTCGACGGAAACGACACACTTCCAGGGCGTGACAGCCGGGGGCGCGTTCAGACATCGCAGACCGCGCAGCGGCACCACACTGACCTCTGTTTGCTTGGTCTGAACCGACAGTGAAATCGTCTTTGGGGCGCTGGTACTTGAGGAACTGTGGGTGCCAGTCGCAGGCTTTGGGAGGCTCGGAGTCTGCGGCAGTGGCTGCACTGGTTCGTCGCGGACGATCACCGCTGGGGTAGTGGCCGGGACCGCAGGAAGGATCGCCACGGCAAGGTCGAGTATCTCGGGTGTCCCAGATGACTTAGGGGTCGCAACCGGCTTGGTCGGCACGGAATGCCAGCGCCACCACGCGAGCGCACCGCCTCCCAGCACCACCACTCCCAACAGCAAGAGTCCGGCCCACAATCGCTTGTGTTTGAAGCTCGGATGGGTGGTCACCGCAACCTGTGGAGCCGTTGCGTCCTTGGCCGCTCCGGCAACAAAGGGAATGGGCTCCGATTGATGCACAGAGGGTGTCGATGGGCTGAAGCTGCTGCGGATCGTGGGCGGAACCGGCTGTTCCCGTGGCGTGGCGTGGTTGGGAAGCGTCGGCACATGCGCGCCAATTCGCTGCAAATCGAGGACCACGCTATTCATCCGAGGCCGCTGTTCCCGGTCCTTGCGGAGCATCCGCTGAATCAAGTCGATCAGGGCTTCGGGCGCGGAATCCACCAAGGTAGCCAGGGGGACCGGTTCCTTGCGTACGTGCTGTTCGCAGATCTCGAACTCATCACGGCCCTCAAACGGAGGCCTTCCAGCCAGCATTTGGTACAGGATGATCCCGAGCGAATACACATCAGACCGGTCATCGACATCTGCCGCATTCCGACACTGCTCCGGAGACATGTAGAGCGGGGTTCCCATCATCGAGTGGGCAACCGTTCCGCTGTGTCGCCGTGCCTGTCCGGCCAGCTTGGCGATCCCGAAGTCGAGCAGCTTGGTCCGCAGATTGCCGCGTCCACTGGAATCCTCCAGCAGCATCACGTTGTCCGGCTTGAGGTCGCGGTGAACGATCCCTTTGTCGTGGGCGGCGGCGAGTGGTTCTGCGACCAAAATCGCGATGTTGACCAACTCTGCAACGGGAAGCTTGCCGTTGCCATGGCGCAGACGAGCACCGAGGGTCTCGCCTTTTAGGTACTCCATCACAATGTAGGCCGTGCCGTCCGGCATCCGTCCGTAGTCGGAGATCTGCACCAAGCCCGGATGATCCGCTAGGTTTACGGCCCGCGCCTCATCGAGAAACCGTGCCGCAAACGCCGGATCTTTCGCAAATTCTGGATGGAGGACTTTGATCGCGACGTGACGATCGATCTCTTTGTGAATCGCTTCAAAAACCGCCCCCATTCCCCCTTCGCCCAGCTTGCGGAGGACTCGATACGGTCCAATTTCGGTGTCAGGCCCGATCATTTGCTTCCACTACCATCAATCAAGTCACTCGGGGTCGAAATCGCAAGAGTCATGCCTAATATTCTGTGACAGATCGGCCTGGCGTTTCTCCTCGTGAATGAACACGTTAAATAGGTAGGCTGCATCTGTCTGCCGCCGGTTTTACAGATTGCGGAATGCTCGAGCAGATTGCGGAGTATAAGTAGGCCGTGGCACAAGTTGGACAGATCGTCGAGGGTTTCTCAGTTCTTGGGCAGATTCCAGATGATGGAAGGAGCCTCCTGTATGAGCTGGGAAGAGGGGACGAGCGGTGCCAACTCAAGGTGCTGTTACCGGCCGCGACGGATCGCGAGCAGGAGTCGTTTCTGGCGGCAGCGCGACTGCTGATGGGGCTGCCCGCGCAACCGGGGTTGCTGGCGATTTTGGGTTGTGGGCTGCTTCCGGACGGCAGTGCCTATCTGATTCGAAGAACTCCGAGCGGAGCGCCGCTTCCCGAGGGCGCAACGTCACTCTCTGTGTCCGCGAAACAGGAGCTGCTGGCGCAACTGGCGGCAGCGCTGGCGTTCCTTCATACGGCCGGACTTGTCTACCATGGGCTCCGTCCGCAACAGGTCTGGGTGTCACGGGACGCTGAGCAGACCCGGGTGCTGCTGCTCGATTGTGCCGAGGTTCGACGACAAGACCAAGACGGGCCCGCTGCCATCCCCGCAACGATGGCCGGTCCGCATGCCGATGCGGAGTGGCAGGCCGAGTCCTCCTACCTCGCACCGGAATACCTGTCCGGTTTTGCCCGTCCGGGCGCTGCTGCCGATGTGTATGCGCTGGGCGTCCTCGGTTATCTGCTGCTCGCTGGGAAGCTGCCATTTTCCGAAACGGGTTCGCGGACCCGCCAAGTGGGTCAGCAGGCCACGTCGCTTCAGAAGCTGTTGCCGACGATTCCTACCGCAGTTGCGGAACTGGTGATGAGCATGCTCGCGGAGTCTCCCGATGCGCGGCCTTCAGCGATGCGAGTCGCCGAGGTGCTGCGCCAGCGTCATCCCGAGCTACCGACGCACTTTGGACAGTACGAAGTGGTGCGGCTGCTGGCGGAAGGGGGGATGGGGCAGGTCTTCGACGCGCTCGATCGGCAGGGACAGCGACGGGCGGCGATCAAGCTGATGAAGCCAGAGATTGCGCAGCGACCGGGCTTCACCGAGCGCTTCATGGATGAAGTCCGCGCTCCCAACATCATCAACGACCCGGGCGTGATCACGGTGCTGCATCGTGATCAGCTTCCCGATGGTCGTCCCTACATTGTGATGGAGTTTGTCGAGGGTACGACGTTATCGGATCAGCTAGAGAAGGGTCCGATGCCGCCGGACCAGGTGGTCCGTTTTGGCTGGCTGTTGGCGACGACGCTGGCCAAGGCACATGACAAAGGTGTGATTCACCGAGACCTCAAGCCCGACAACATCATGGTGGTTCCGGATGGGCTTGTCGCGGGTGGAGTGCGAACCAAGATCCTCGATTTCGGAATCGCCAAGCTACGGGAAGACCTCCGGGGGGAGTCTCTGCACCATACGCAAGTGGGCGCGGCGATGGGCACTCCGCTGTATATGGCACCGGAGCAGTGGCGGGATGCATCATCGGTGAGTCCCAAGGCCGATGTGTTTGCGCTCGGGCGAATTTTACAGCAGATGGTGACGGGACAGACGCCCCAGGATGTGAAGCCGATTGGGGAAACTTGTCCGTCGTGGCTGGCCCTGCTCGTGGGACGGATGCAAGCGCTCGATCCGGCGCAGCGGCCATCGATGCAAGAGGTGATGGTCGAGCTCTCGCAGCATGTGGAACAGACCACGCTGATCGCTGTTTCACCGCCGCGATCACGGGCGCGCTACTGGCTGTTTGGGGGTGGGGGATTGGTCGTGCTGTTGGGGGCGGCTGGACTCATCGGGGGGCTGGTGAAGCACGGCCGGAGTCACAAGGACGCGCCCCAGAAGTCGATGACGAAAGTGGCTGCGATTCCCACGAAACCAGCGACCGTGACGCAGTTGCGGGAGCGCGCCTTGGCGCTACTCACTCAGGCACTTGGGAACCGGAATCCAGAGGTACGACGCCAAGCGCTGGCTGCACTGACCAAGACCCATGATCCACGGCACCGTGCGCTGGTGGAGCAGCAGTTGATTTCCGATCGACATCCGCTGGTACAGCTCCAAGCAGCCGAGGCGCTGGGACAGATGGGCGCCCAGAGTTCGGTGCGAATGCTCCTCGATACCGTGAAGGATCGTGCACCGGACGAGGTCTGGGTGGCGGTGATGCGGGCACTACAGCGGTTGTCGCAACGACCTCCTTCCAAAGCGACGGATCAAACGGTCCAGCAAGCGCTGCAACAGGCGCTGCGTAGCAAGGAACCGATCGCTCGTTCGAGTACCGCGCTGCTGCTTGCGCGTGAAGACCGAGCGGCCCGCGCCATCCTACGAGAGGAATACCAGCGACTGTTGGCGCTGTCGCCACAGAGTCCGGAGGCACTCGAGCTGCTGGTCGGGCTGGCCAACGCCGGGGATGTGGCGGCGCTGCGTGAGCTGGAAGGGCGACTGCATGCTGCCTCGGGGCCGAGCGCTGATCCGTTGGCACTCGCGATGTATCTGGCTCGTCGCGGCGATGATCGGGGGGAGGCGCTGTTAGAACAAGCCGCTCGCGAGGAAGGAGCCCAGGCGCTGGCGGCGGCTCAGGCGCTGTCTCTGCTCGGCAATGGCTTGGGCTGCAAGCACTTTCGCAGGGTGCTGCGGGATGGCAAAGCGGCAGAGGGAACCCTCATCTTGGCTGCGGATGGACTTGGGATTTGCGGCACGGTAGCAGACCGGGAACTGCTGGGCAGCTTGGTCGAGCTCGATTCTCATCCGTTGCTATTGCGGGTCACGGCTGCGGGCTCTTTGTTGCAGCTTCTGGGAAGTGACCCAGGGCAAAGCGACCAGCTCGCCTTTGGGCTGTATGAAGAGCAAGGGACCACGACGGCTTCGGTGGCGCTCCTGGGCACGATGTCGTCGGTCGAGGCGCTCAAGCGGTTGCTGACGGCGGTTCGCGATCCGGCCACTCCGGTCGCGGTGAAGCGAGCGGCTGCGGCCACGATCCCGCGTGTACTCCAGCGAATTCGGAAGCTCGATCCCAAGATCGAAGACGTCGACCTGCTCCACAAGCTGGCCGAGATCACGACCGGAATTCAGTCGCCGGACCCGGTGGTACGTTTGCTTGCCGTGCTGGCGCTGAGCGAACCGCAAGAGCTGATTCCCGCGCTCGAAGACAGCGATGCTTCGGTGCGGCTCGCGGCGGCCCAGCGGATCGATACACCTCGCGCCAACCAGGTGCTGCTCGAGGCACTCCAGCGGGGCGGCAACGACGGACTGCTGGCATATGGGGTGCTTCGTCAGCGCGGCGGGCTCCCTTCCGATGTGGCACCACCTTCACTGCTCGCGGAGTTTGGGAATGCGGAGGCCGCACGGCGGGTCGAGATGGTTGCGGTCCTTGCGCACTGGTCCGCAGCCGATGCGCTGCCGATTTTGTGGTTGGCGGTTCGCGATGGCGACATCGAGGTTCGACGCACGTTGGTGGCCACGATTGGAGCGCTGGCGGAGCAGGATGCCAGCGTGCTGCAACTGCTGCGTCCGCTGCTGCGCGATCCCGATGCGCTGGTTCATGCCCAGATCAACCAGATCCTGGCGCATCGAGAACTTTCGATCGAGAGCATTCCGAGCGTTGCGGAGTCGGTACCCGTGCCAGTGGTGAGCGCACCGCTGGATATGGCGGCCCCTCCCACCGCCGCGACCCCGACCAAGCCCGGACAAGTGTTGCTCAGCGGTGATGAGGGCGTCAGTGTGCGGGTGGGTCGACAGGAGCTGCGGTTGACCAAGCAGCCACTCCAGCATGAGCTTGCGCCGGGCAGTCATCGCTTCAGCTACGTGGACGCGAGCGGGAAGACGGTGACCCAAGTGCTGGTCGTCCGCAGTGGTGAGGTCACGCGGGTCAAAGTCGCGCTTTCGCATGCCAGTCAGTCGCTCGGTGAGGCGATTGCGCTGTATCAGAGCGGCAACTATGACGGCGCATTCGGCAAGCTCATTGAAGCGAAGCGGCTCGGTCAGGAACGCAAGATTGATCCGAATTTCCCGACGCAGCTTCTCGGTTATCTGGCGCTGGTGCAGGACAAAAAAGGAATGTGGCTGGAGGCCATGGGAAACTATGAGCGATTTCTGCGCGAACCCATCGGGCTGCGCTCTGTGGAACTGACCACGCAGGTGAAGGCCGGAATCGAGCGTTTAAAGGCTCGGCTCGGCAAGGTCGAGCTGCATGTGCGACCGACGGGGACGGAGTGCCAGGTGCGGAGTCTGTGGCTGAAGCCAGGGGGCCAAGATGTGCTGATATCCGGGCGGCGTTATCGCGTGGATCCCGAGCCTGGCAAAACACAGATCCGCCCGTTTGATGGGTGCAAGTGATGGGAATCGCGTCAAATCGTGGCGTGCGAGGTCTCGGCCTGGCGCTGGTGGTCGGACTGGGTCTGTCCACCGCGCTGGCGGAAGCGGCAGAGTGTGGTCCAGCCCTTTCGGACAGCGGTGAACCGGCGGTGCGGAGCCTTGAAGCAGACTTTCTGACCAAGCGCCGACCGGAGACGCTTTTGCTGCTGGCTCAAGCGGCCAAAGCAGCGGGGCGTGGGCTCGATGCGGTGAATCTTCTGCGGGTCCATGAAGCCCTGCGTCATCGTCCGGTACCGGCGCTCGCGGCAGCAGCGCAGCGGCTGGCCATCGACACCCCATCTACCGCCAGCGAGCTGCTCATCTTTGGCGGCGAGGCGATGACCGAGGCGATCGTGCGTGTGGATGGTCGCGTGTTGGGTCTTCTGCCCCGCAGTTCGGAGCAGCAGCTTCAACTGCTCGTGCCGCCAGGTTCACATTGTCTGAGCCTTCAAAAGGAGTCCGAGCGCAGTGACATTCCCATCGACCTCGGCAGCGGAAGACCGTGGGAGGTCCGATTTCGAGACAGCGGGATTGTCACTGTTCAGCCAACGCCGCGCTTGGCGCTTTTGCTGTCGGGTCTGTCGCTTCCTCGGACGCAGGTTGCCGAGCTGCGGCGGATCGTCGCGAGTGCCGCCTTTCCAGAGCTTTCGCTCCGCACAGACAACGAAGCGGTGACGATTCCTGGTGCCGAGCTGACGCCGTTTCTGATGCCCGATCCTTGTCAAGACCACTCCTATGCCAAGACCCAGTATGTGCTGCGGGTGACGGTCACGCCGCCTACTGGGTCACAGCGGGCGCTGCAACTCGAAGTCCTTCATACCGCGACCGGCACTCCGACCGCTGAGTCCCGCGAGCCCTGTGGGCGCTGCGAGGGAGTAGAGCTTCTCGATCAGCTCAAGCGGCTGCTACCGGCGCTGCTGCAGCAAGCCCGTCAGCGCGACCATGGCTGTCTGGCCGTTCGCACGCAGCCGGGTGGTGCCGAGGTGCGGGTCAGTCCTGTGGTGGAATCGTTCATCGGTCCCCCTTCGGTGCCGCTGGCGCTGGGAGAGACCCCAACCAATGGCTGGCTGCGCCGCGCTCTGCTGAGTGGACCCTATGAGGTGACGCTGTATCGTCCCGGCTACCAGCCCATCAAACGGCGGGTCGAACTAGGAGAGGGCCATACGCCACTGGAAGCTACGCTCGCGCCGACCATTGCACCGCCGCGTATCTCGAACAGCGTCGATTTGAACCCCCACAGTGCGGTGCCGGAGCCACCGAAGGTACCGCTCTACAAACAGTGGTGGCTGTGGCAAGCGGTCGCTGTGGCCACTTCGATCACCGTGGCTGGCGTGGTTTCCGCCGTCACCGTGAACCGCTAGCTCGGAGACAAGGAGTCCTTCCGTCATGCGCCATCGTGTCACTCCACTCCGTTCCTGGCTGCTCGCGTTGGCAGCCCTGCTTCCCATTGATCCGGCCTTCGCCCTCACCGATGTGAACTGCAACGGCATTTCGCGGGAGGCGGAGAAGCTCTGTGTCGACTACAACGTCGAAAGGAGAACCTGTCCCACGGGAGGGAATCCGACGCGTCCCTGCGATGACTATGTGGCGGTCACACCCGGAAGGCCCGCAACCTGTTCCGCTGATTTTGCGCGGGATTCAGATGGTGATGGTCTTGGTGACTCCTGCGACAACTGTCCGCTCGACAAGAACTCGATGCAGCAGGACCAAGACGGCGATGGACGGGGTGATGTCTGCGACAACTGTCCGGAGCTTGCAAACGCGGATCAGATGGACTCCGATGGGGATGGTATTGGCGACGCGTGCCAGCTCGCACTTCGCGGGGGGTTCTGCGGTCCTCCGCAGAGGCGGATCTGGACACCTGGCGAGGGAACGGTGGCGCTTTCGGTGGTGCTTTCGCTGCTCATCCTGTTTCGGCAACGGAACCGTTGCTGGCGAGGGCGAAACGCGACATGAACACCTTCCGAACCCGGTCCGTGCTGTCTGTGCTGTTCTCCCAGGTTGCGTGGATGGCGACGGCGGCAGCGTTTGGCGGCAATGCGGCCATCGACTTGAACAACCTGCGGCCCACTGCTGGGTTACACAAGGTTGTCACCCAGGATCTTGCTACCGTGGGAGAGCACTTGGCGCTGACCACGCAGGTCATGACTCACTATGCGGATCAACCGCTGGTGTTCTGCCTGAGTGACGGCTCCTGTCCGAGCACCCTCATCGCCCATCGCTTGACCGCCGACCACAGCGTTGCGTTTTCGCTGTGGAGACGGGTTGAGTTTGCGCTCTTGGTACCGCTGGCGCTGTATCAGCAAAGCGGTCCACCGCCTGTGGGTGTCCGGATTGTCGCAAGCGACGCGCTTTCGGATCCGACAGCGCTCGCACCGAGTCTGTTCGCGCTCGGCGATGTGCGCCTGCGGACCAAGGTGGTCTTCTATTCGCAGCCGCTGTGGGGGATTGGGGCTACGGTCTCGCTGAGTCTGCCTTCCGGCAGCGGCAACAGCTTCATGGGGAGTGCGCTGCCCAGCTTGACCGTGCGACTCCTTTCCCATTGGCACTTCCGTCGGCTGACTGCGGTGTTCAATGCCGGCTGGATCTTTGCAGCGAGTGAGTCGGTGCTCAACGTCTCCTCTGGAATGGCGTTCGACTACGGTGCAGCGTTACAGATCGAGCTGTTCCGCACGGGCAGCACTCCGTTTTCGGTGTTTGGTGAGGTGTTCGGCAGCGTGCTGACTCGACTCGATCCCAGCGTCGATTTGCCAGCCGAGTTTGTCATCGGTGCGAAGTCCCAGTTTGGTGCTTGGGGGTTTGCGGCTGGCTTCGGTTCTGGAATTCACAGCGGAGCCGGTGTCCCCAACGTCCGTGGGTTCCTTGGCGCAAGCTGGACCTGGGAACCAGCCAAACCCGTAGGGCCGCAGCCCTGACTCAGCGCGGTGACGCGTCCGGGCCACTTTCGCAGCGTGAACGGATGCGTTCCAGGCAGCCAGGTACCGTGGGTGAGCCATCGGAACAAAGGCCGCGCCCGTCGAACTCGCAGCAGCCCGCCATGTGGGAGAACACCCACAACGATGGAATTTGCAAGGATCTCGGGCAGTTACCCAATCGCCTGACACATCTGGCTGTTGTTAAGCTTGCTTCCACCAAGCGGCATGAAGCCCGAGCTGCCACCGGGGATCAGATCCCCTTCACCGGTAAGCCGGAAGATCAGATAGGAGCGATTCACATCGCCCGGTGTGACGAGTGGCATCATCGCCGTACGCGGCATCTTGTTGACCAGGTTGGCGATGAGATCGGCGGCGCTCGCCATCCTCGGTGCCGTGGTCTTGTGGCAGCTACAGCCGTTGAAGACACCCGCAAAGACCTGACTCCCGGTGATCTGAACCGGAGTACAGGCTGGCAACGTGGCCTTGTACGTCTTCATCGCCAAATCGACACCCGCTAGATCCCCAGAGGTGGCTGGTTTCATATCGACGATTTTCGATGGACCAGTTGGTATCGTTGGATCGCAGGCCGCGACTACGACAAGGCATGTCATAAGCCAAGAAGAGTGCTTCACGTCAATCCCCCCCGAGAGAGTGAAGTTAAGGCAAAAGGGTGAACCAACCCATGATAGGGCAGGGCGGTCGAATCTCGGACAGCGCGTGGCCTACTTCGAGATCTTCAGCGGGAACTTGGCGGTATACGCGGACTTGTCTTTGGTCGGGAACTTCCACTTTTTCATCGCCTTCTGGATGCATTTTTTGGCTTTGTCATCCAGATCGGCACCAGAGAGTGTGATTTCACCGCTCTTGCCTTTGTCGGAAACCTCTACGGCGATGGATAGCTCCTTGCCGTCAAGGTCCGCCTGCTTCTTGATGACTTTCTCGAAGCAGCTCTTCACCGCTGACTCGCCCGTCGACCACAGCTCGTCAAACTCGGCCTGGCTGATGCCCGTGATCTTCGGCGGCTCCGGCTTCTTGACCGGTTCCTCTTTGGGCTTTGCCGGGGCTCCTGCGTCCTGACCCGCATCGACCACCACGGTTTGCGAGCCGGTGGACGGCTTCACCAGGAGGAAATACGACGCCCCACTGAGCAGCGCGACCACCACCGCGATGCCAATGAACAGCGGGGTCTTCGACTTGGCCGGAGGCGTTTCGCTGGCTGGCTCGGGGGGGGAGCCACCCTGTGGCAACTGATTCGGGTCGCCGCCGTGTGTGCCGCCGTAGGGATTGCCCCCGCCGTAGGGATTGCCCCCGCCGTAGGGATTGCCCCCGCCGTAGGGATTGCCGGGATCGCCGCCCGCTGGTTCCTGCTCTTGGGGCCACTCGCCAGGGGCCGGGGAATGCTGCTGTGCCATTGCGGGCTGCTGCGGCCATTCGCCGGGGCCCGGGACGAGCAAATTGGCCGCCTGGGACGAGCTAGCTGGAATGGTCGGTTCGGAGCCCAGCGGTGTTGTCGTCGCAACGACTGGAGCGATCGCCGCTGCTGGTGGCTCTGGGTCGGGAGTTGGTGCGGGTGCCGGTGCCGAAACGACTGCCGGCGCAGCCGGGGCTGCAATGGGAGGTTTCGGAAACGACGGTGGTGGCTTGAGCGCGGGCGGCTTCGGCGGTGCCGGGCGACTGCCTTTCGGCGGTGGTGCCGGCATCTCGATGTCCATCTCGATCGCATCGACCGACTCTACGGCGTCGTCCTCAAGTAGCTCATCCGCCTCTGGCTTGGCCGCTGGCGTTTCTTTGAGCGCTGGTTTGATCGGTTCCTTGGCAGTGGACTTGAGAGGCTCCGACTTGGCGGAGTCCTTGGCAGCGGACTTCAGAGGCTCCGACTTGG
>CALLYL010000417.1 GCA_937859535.1 uncultured Myxococcales bacterium | reverse complement strand
TGGCCTCTGTCTTGCTCGTTCTCTGCTTGGCCGCCTTAACTGGCCGAGGACAACAGGAACAAGATCATGACAACCAGAAAACCCTATTATCCGTCCAAGACCTTCGATGAAGACCTGGGAGCCTTTGTCGACATGTGTACTGTCAACAAGTGGGAATTCCCAGGTATCCCACTCAAGAGCTTGCAAGATGCCATTGCTGCCCAGCGCGCCGAGCGAGCCAGTCACGATGCACTCGAGCTCCAGTATCGCAAACAGCACGAAGCATTCGGGGCAGCCCAAGCCCAGCGCTATGCTCTGTTTGCCTGTGCACTACACGCTTCGCGAGGCCTATTCCGCAGTAACAGAGCTGTGCTTGCCCAGCTCGCTCGCTTCACCGGAAACCGGGGGAATCGTCGCAAAAAAGCCGTCGTGGGCGGCGATGCGGCTGCGGGCTCCTCGCCCGTACCAAGTCGTCCGCTAGTGACTCCGTAAATAGCCTGGCTAGTCATTGGGAGTCTCGCAGTTGTTACGGGTGGGACTCCCTGTGGCTCAAGTACTCCCAACCCTCGCATGCGCCATGCACCGTCATCGGCAGTGCGAGGGGCGGGGGCTTCTCTGAAAGGGCGAGTACCGATGGGACACGATATCCACTTTCTTCAGCGACTGGAACGAGTGTCGCTACAGCATGTCGAGCTGGCCATGTCGCTCTACCACGATCCTCCGATGGTGGAGGCGATTCTTCGTCGAGTGAAGTTGCCTGAAACTGCCGATTCCGTTGCGATTTCACTCGATGACCCGGAGCGCGGACCGTTTATCATCGTGAATCGAAAAGGTCGGTTTGTGACCTGCTTGGGCGAAGGAATGCGTGTGGAGCCGATGACTCCTATCATCAATCGTCAGCGGCTCAACTCGATCGTGGATAAGGTCGATGGCTACCGAGAGCTTGCTGCGGAAGCGTCCAATCTGGCAGGTAAAAAGGGGCGCGTACACCAGCTCTTGCGTCGCATCTATACCGCAGCAGATGAGCTATCGCGGGAGGAGTTCATTGCCATTGCGGCGTGGCAGCCCCTATTGGGAGCAGAGTTTCTGCGTCAGCTCCTCTTCGCGGTCAAGTCACTGAATACGACGCGTCTGCTACTGCGCAAGATCGACCGACCTCCCAAGCAGTATGATTTGGCTCTACGGGAATACTGGAACAACTTCTGGGCAGTTGGACACCTGTCACTACTTGCCGGAATGGATGCCAGAGAGCTGCTGCCGCAGATGCCGGCTCTTGCGGAGTATCTGGCAATGGGAGAGTCGCTGACATTACCAATTGTCCGACAGGGATTTTTGCCGCTGGTGCTGCGTGCGGCATGGTTGGCTGGAAAGCTCGGAAAGCTCGGTCTTGGTTGCTACAAGCTCGCGCATGAAAAGGCGCAGGATCCGTTGGAGGTCACAGACACTGCGGCTGGCCTGCTGGCGCTGGCGGTAAGGCACAGTGGTCTGCGTGGGGAGATCCGCAAGATCCTGGAACGCTTCGGTGCCAAAAACGAAACACCTGTGGATCAGTCCATCGGTCGTATCTGCACACTGGCTCAGATTGCGCTCAATCTCTGCTTGGACAAGCCGGACGAGTACCAGCAGCTTGTCGCAGAGAGCGGACGGATGCTCTACCTAGACCTGGCGCGCCAACGTCCTGAAGGAGGCCAAGTGACACCGGCACAGCTTGCTGGGGTCCGCGATGATCTCCTCTTGCCAGCGTTGGCGGGGGCCCCCTTGTGCTTCCTGGGCGACCCCGGTGAAACCATCCACGCGTTGATGATGTTGCCGCATGCGGTGCGGGCACAGCCGGAGGAGTTCTATTTCACACGGGCGGACCTTGCCGCCGTCAGCCAGCCGTGGCGACCGGAGGACTCGCTGCGTCTTCTGCGTATCTACCGCGATCGCTGTTTTGGTGGAGCGGTCAAGCCGGTCCGTTCGGTCGAAACACCGGGTCGCAATGATCCGTGTCCGTGCCGCAGCGGCAAGAAGTACAAGCGCTGCTGTATCGTGAGTCAAGCTGCCGCAGCCTAGGACTGGATGGGAGTGACCAAAGAGCATCGGGACAAGGCAGTTTCGAAGGTGTGGCCTCCTGCCGTCACGTACAGCATTCCATCGGAGTGGAGTAGCTCCAGCTTGGTATTGCGCGACACCTGCGCCTCAACTGCATCAAGGAAGCTGGGCGGAATCCGCCAGACCTCGATCTGTTCGACCTTGTGAATCACCCGCTCCCGTGCCTCCCGCTGAAGCAGACCTTCGTCAAGATGGGTGTACAGGACGACACGCCGGGCGGCTTTGGAGGCTTTGTGGAGGCGTTCCGCAGATGGGAAACCAATATCGATCCATGCGATAAGGAGTCCGGTCGCATCTCGTATCGAAAGCGGTGGCTCATCGGTAGATGAAAGACCTCCCTTACTGAACGCGATTCCGTCCTCGTAGCAAAGACAGTACGCTAGGAGTCGGGTGAGCAGATAGCGCATCGTTTCAGATGGATGACGAGCGAGGCGTAGATCGAGGGATTCATAGACCCCACGGTCGACATCCGAGAGCTGGACCGGAAGGTGATAAACAGTCGCTGTCAGTGCCATTGCGAGAGACACTACAGGGTTCGCTCGGTCCGGTACAGCCGGGTTTCGGTGTAGAACCACCCTCAGTGCCTGGCTTGGTGTCGCTCGGCGCTAGCGCATGACTTCTTGCGGTCGGCCTACCAGCGGTGGTGATGGTGGTGATGACCACGGAATCCGATGGGGCGGACGACGCAGCCTGACCCAAACGACAACGCGATGGACAGCAGCAGGCTGGTTACGAGGAATCGGGGAGCCAACGAAGCGAATTTCTTTTTCATGACGGACTCCTATAGACAGGATGGTGGTGATATCGCTGCCTGTTCTCCGTCTGAAACACCGCTGAGTTCCGTTTTTGTTACCCGGGTTTGATTTTTTCATGCTGTGGCACGGTGGGTCATGCCGCGCCAGCGTGGTGGTCTGTCTATTTGGCCAGGCCTTCCAGCTTGGAGATGAGCTCTGGAGAGAACGTTCCTTGGCTCAGGCGCTGCCGGAGCTGCTTGAAGAGCGCGTCCCACTTGGCCTTTTCGTCGGAGGACAGGGTGATGACCGTCATTTTGCCCTTGAGCCGGTTGAAGGCGGCATCGTCTTCGTTGCGGATTCGCTTGGTGAGCGCATTGGCCGCGACTTTTCCGGTATCTGTCAGGATGCTAAGAAGATCCGCAGGCAGTGCGTTGATGCGCTTTGCGGAGCAGACCACAGCGCCGATGGCCATGGACTGGTTGTCAGCGACAATCGTGTCGAGCTTCGAGGACCACTGAAGCTGCTCGGCCCCGAGCGATGGGGCCATGACGATGTTGATCGCGCCAGTGTTGAGGTTGGGCAGAACCTCGGGGACGTTGAGAGGAACCGGAGAGATCCCGCCAATGGTCTGGTACAGGACTGGCTGGATCGCGTCATCTCTCCACAGAAAGGGCTTCTGGCCCTTCAGGTCGTCTGGCAATTTGACCTTGATGCCTTTCGACAAAATATGAACCGTGCCGACGTCTCCCCAGCCGAGCAGGGAGAAACCGGCATCCTTGGTGCCCTTCTCGAACTCGGCCTTCATCGCATCGCGGGCTGCGTCGAGCTTCGCCCAACTGGTGAACAGTCCAGGTATCTGGAGCGCCAGGATGGGCTTGTAGATCTTGGACAAGCCGACGGCGGTGACTGCTGCCCCATCGAGCTGGCCGGACTTGATCTTGGCGACCATCGCGGCTTCGTCGCCCTGCTGACCGTTGAAGAAGAACTGGAGTTCGAGCTGGCCGCTACTTTTCTCGCTGACGGCCTTCGCCCAGACTTTGAACACCTGACCCCAAGGACTGGCGGCTGGGGCGAGTGTGCCGATCTTGATGACCTCTACCGCGTGAGCGTCCGCTGCGAATCCCAATCCGGCCCACAGCGAAACTGCGCCAAGGATTTGTACCAGTGTTCTACGTCGCATCAGAAAGAGCCTCCCGATCGTCATGATGCGCAAGGAACGAGCAGAGCGCTACCGGAAGCGCTCCGAGAGACGAGTGGCTGAGGTATCGATGGAGCCTGCGAGTGCGCGTGTCTTCGACACACAGATCGGGGTTAGTGTAGTTCTG
>CALLYL010000416.1 GCA_937859535.1 uncultured Myxococcales bacterium | reverse complement strand
TACTACTCGGACCGCGACCGCGGCATCGCCTGGCAGATCCCGCTGCTCACGCTGTGCGCGGGGCTGGCCGTTTATGAAGCGGCGAGGGAGCTGCTCGATGAACACGGCGTGACCAAATCGCCGCTACTGCTCAAGTGGCCAAACGATCTGCTTGCACGAACGCCCACTGGACTGCGCAAGGTGGCCGGGATCCTGACCGAGATGACGCTTGTTGGAGCACGCTGTGACTTTGTGATCGTCGGTGTCGGGGTCAACGTCGCTGGACTCGACTTCCCTGCGAACCTCCCGGCCACCAGCCTGCGCAAGCTGCTCGCGGAAAAAACGCCGTCCCTGTCTGTCCACGACTTCGCGGTACGACTGCTCGGTCAGTTCGAGCCGCTCTATCAGCGCTTTGTGCGCGATGGATCGGGCTGGGTGACACAAGCCTTTGCCGCCTGCGCCGAGCTGACCGCGCCAGGACGAATGATCACGATTCACACCGCCAGCGGCGTGGTTCAGGGAGAATCGATCGGCATCGATCCCGATGGAGCGCTGCTGATTCGTAAGGACGACGGCTTTGTCGAACGGCTGCTGTCGGGGGATGTCGCGACTTAAGCAACCCCGGCCAGCCGCTGGCTACGGCTGAACGACGATCGCGATCGGTGCCTTCTCTGTAGTGGCCGTGGCGGTACCCAGCGTCAGCGAGGCTGTGGTCTTGATCTCGGTATCAGCAACGGTCACGGTCAGTGGACCACTGATGTTCTGCTCGGCGGCCACGGCCAGTCCGGCATCAGGACTCAGATCCACGCTCGGGAACATCTGAGGGCCGGTGATCACGGTCTTGAGAGCACCGCCTGCCCCCACCCGAAACAGCGAGCCCGGCTGCGGCCTGTTGCCTTCTGTACGAGGCGCGGTCGCAAACACCACCAACGAACGCTCGGGAACGGTTCGGATGGTCGCGCCACTGGCAATCGGCTGGCTGCGAGCGACGGAAAGCCACAGCGGTGAGCCGGCGTCTTTGATCTCGAGCGGCTTGCCGAGCTGCAGCGACCGCTTGATGCCTCCAGGTTCTTTGTCACTGACGGTGACTGCAACAAGCTGGGTGGTCTGCTGCGCAGTGCCGAGCAGTCCCTCCCCACTGAGAGCCCACAGCAGTTCACCGTCGGAGGAAAACCGCACGCTATGCAAAAGTGGCTGACGGGCTAGCGGCAGAACCATCGTCCGCGCTGCTTCCTTGGGCACGACCTCGGTACGGCTCGGACGAACATCGATGAGCGCGACCTCGTTTTGGGCCGCAAAGCCCGCCGCGAGTAGCGTTCCATTCGGATGGAGCGCAAACATCGTCGCGCCGTGCGCTTCCGTCGGCAGCGCGGCCACCGGCCAAGAGATGGGCCGATTCGCCTCACTGACATCCCACAGCGTGAGTTCGTTTTCGCCGACAATCGCAACCGTGGGCGCACTTGCGGCACCAACGATCGCCGAAGCCCGGTGCCGCAGCGGCCGCAGCTCCCGCACACTCGGTCCAGCCGCCGCTGTCAAATCGACGATTGCCACTTGTTCGCGATCGCCGCTGTGAAGCAGTACATAGGCCGCTGCCCCATCGCTTGAAACCGCGAGACCTCGCGCCCCCGCCACCACCAGCGGCTTGCCATAGGCCTCTACCGTTGGACTCTGTCCACCACCACCGGCAATCCGCAGCGTATGCAGGAGCCCGCGTTGTCCGTCGAGTACCACCGCCAAGCGATGCACGGTAACCGTCGCTTCGGCACGCTTACCAGCAGCCTCTACCACCAGCGGCTGCGCACCTGTCGGTCCGCCGGTCGGAACCTGCACAATCAGACCGCCGCCGGAGGTCCGCCAACGCACCTCGGCCGGTCGTCCGCCGAGGAGTACGGTCGGCTGTTTGCCAAAGCCCGAGCCTTCGATGAGAAGCTGCTCCCCAACGCAGATTTGGCCATCGGAAGCGGGAGCGAGCGGACCCGCCTTGCCAATATGCGGTGAGCCGAGGTCAGCCACCCGACGGATGTGAGGGGTTCCCTCGCGAAGGGTGACGATGTCGGTGGGGTCGAGCACCTGCGGCCAGGTCGAACCACAAGCAGCACTGGCAAGGACCGCAAAAAGGAGAGCAGACACAGACGGAGTTCTGGCAGCCATGGGCGGCGAGCTTCCCTTTTTGCCCGCCAGCTTGTCAACGCACCCCGCAAGTCGATTCCACGGCGGGACGGAATTCGGTACGGTGCTAGTACATGGCAAACCAGACACGCAAGGACGTGGTGCTTCTGTGCAATCCTCGCGCAGGGGGTAGATGGCGGGCGCTGGCGGGGGTTCTGGATAGCCCAGAGGCCAAAGGCGTTCGTCGCATCGTGACCGACCACATCGACGACGTCGGTGCAGCACTGTCAGCGGTCGGACAGCGAGCGGACCTCGTCTGCATCTACGGCGGCGACGGTACGATCTTTCACGTCATCAACGAGCTATTGCGGCTGCCGCTCCACGGTGCCTCGCCACCTCGACTGTTTCTGCTGGGTGGTGGGACGATGAACGTGACAGCGACAAAGCTCGGGATGAGCGGAACGCCATCTGACAACTTCCGGGCGGTGCTGTCCGCGTACCACGCCGGGACGCTCCGCTACCGAGAGATTCCACTGCTGCGAGTTCGCACGGGAGCCACGGTTCTGTACGGATTTACGTTTGGGATGGGACCGCTGGTGCGACTGCTCGATCGGTATGAGCGGGGGGGAAAAGGCAAGCTGGCGGCGTTTGGACTGGGGATCCAAGCGATCGCGGCCGCGCTGAGCCCGGTGCGGACCTCCTTTGCGCCCCTGCTGGATGAACAGCAGGCGGTGGTGTTTGCCGATGGACTGCCGGTGTCCCACAGCTCGTTTGCGGCGGTGTTTGCCAACACCACGGGCGCTGTACAGCGGCTCGTCGAGCCGTTCCCTGGCGAACTGGTCGGGGACAATTTCCACTTCCTGGCCTACGCGGTGTCGTCGCGTGAGCTAGCGGCGATGGTACCGCTGCTGATGAACGGCAAGGTGCCGCTCGACTTTGGCATGCTGCGCACGCCATTTACGACGATGAAGGCGCTGGCACGGACCCTGACCGGACGGGCCGAGCTACCCCGCGATCCGCGCTACACCAACCACCCGGCGCGACACCTCCGCATTGAGACGAACGAACCGATCTTTACTCTCGACGGCGAAGTCCTGCCAGTCGAAGCTCCGATCGAGGTGGATCTTGGTCCCACTTTGCAGCTCGCTCTGCACCCGTAACCCGTATTAGGATTCGCCCATGCCGACACCGAAAAAGCGCGCCCCAGGCTCCGAGAAGTCCCCCAGTTCGACGGACCCAGCGACCCTTGCGCCCCCGTTCCCCTGGCTTTCGTCCAAGGTTTCTCCGATCATCAGCGCCCACTCGGGAGCGCGCAACCTGGAAGTCCGACGTCGCGAAATCAGTGAACGGGCCGGGCTCCTGCGCCGTCTGGGCTACAGCAGGAACGACGTGCTTTCGCGACTGAGTAGTTATCTGGACTGGGAATACGAGCCATTCCACAAGTCGCCACTCGCCGCCGAAATCACGGCGCTAGTAGACGCAGTGTTCTCACCGGCCAAGGGTCGTGTCACCACGCTTCAACCGTAAGCGCAGATCGAGTGTGATGGCCGATGGAGCATAAGAAGCAGATCAAAATACTAATATCTGCTTCTCTGTCCTGCTAGTTTGCGGCGGTCAACGCGAAGTCCGGATTTTCCGGCATCGCGCCTCGCTCGCGATGGAAGTTCGCTTTGTGCTCGTCGATCTGCCTGGCGCGCTCCGGCTCCGTGGCGCGGAACGTGTCGATGGCCTTGCCGACTTCCAGCGAGACACGACCAAACCAGCCGAGTCCGGGCAGCTTCGCCATCAACCGGTCCATACGTCGCAGATCTTCACGACCGCGCTCATCGTCATACAGCAGAGCACCGATCAACCCGAGTGTGTTCGCTTCACCAACACCCATTCCCACCGGATTCCAGAACACCCGCAGTGCCGTCGCACAGATCGCCTGGGCCAGCGGATGTTGCAGCCGCTTCTCTGCTTGATGGTAATAAAATGACTGGTGACGCCGCTCGTCCTTGGCCATCCGCAAAAGGAGCTTCGAGAGCTCCTCATTTTTGGTGTAGTAGGCAAGCTGGGTGTAGGCCGAAGCGGCCATCATCTCATCGACAGCGCCCCACGACATATGGGTAGCGGCGAAGTGCGGCGTGAGCTTGGGAATATTGGTGGTCAAAAACCCCTCAAGATGTTCCTGCCAGCTCATGGTCGCCAGAACCTTGGTGTAGCGGCCTGACTCTGGAGCGTGTCCACAAGCCGCAAGAAACCGATCGAGCGCCCGACCGTGGTGCGTCTCTTCGTAGACCCAGCACGCCATAAACTGGGTGATCTCTGGATCCCCCGCAGTGTGTCCTGAAAGAATATCGCGCAGATAGATGATGGTGTGGCTCTCAACGTCGGCCATGTAGCGCAGGATTCTCGCCTCATCTGCGGAGATTCCGACGCGCTTGATGTACTCCCAGTCGAGATCGGATGTCTCGACTGCCTTCGAGAGATCTACGAATCGTTCGATATCGAATGCCATTGCTGCGTTCCTCTGTGTGGATCGTGTATTTGTCGCTTATATCTTTATCACGCAGGATTCCCAAAAGGTGCGCAATGTCACATTCTGACCGTCGTCCTTGGTATCGGCTCTCAGCAAGGTCGTCGAACCATTGGATATGTATGCATTGGAGACTAGATCAGCCATATTCCGTCGCCAACGGCACTCACTTGTCGTTTTCGTGCATCCTCAAAAAGCGGGTGTCGAGGTGAACGATTGTCGGGAAAGAAGGCACTACACGCCGACCAACCAGCGTGTCCACAATTTGCATTCCATTTAGTCTCTCGCTTGCCTCTATTTGGCATCGCTTCGCCCTGATTACACCCTTTATCAGCCTAATATCTTACGTAATGTAAGAAATCTTGCCGTGGCCACACCACCTCCCAAGCAGGGTCGTGATAGGATGCCGCGCAGACGACCTGGAATCCCAGCATCAGTCGGATGCCCGTCCGTTCTGTCCATCATCTTGCGGAGTGATCATGTTCCCGATCGAAGCAAAACCCGGTCTGCGTGTGATGGTCTCTGAATTCGCGGAAAATCCCGCAGAAGCCATCGAGAAAGGTCTCGCTCTTATCGAGATGGCGGTTCCGACGGTCGACTCCTTGGGTCCACGCGATGTCTTGATTGCGGTACGCAGCGCACAAGTTGGCTGGGTGGATTTACTGATGACGAGCGGCCAGTACCAGCACATGCCACCGCTCCCCTATACCCCCGGATTAGAGTACGCGGGCGTTGTCCTCTGGTGCGGAAAAGAAGTCTCTCAGCGTGAATTTTCCGTCGGTGGTGAGGTCTATGTTGATGGACTCCTGGCTGGTCCACGTTCGCTCGGTGCCTATCAGTCGTGGGGTGGCTTCGCATCCTATGCGGTGGCACCGGCGGAGGCGGTACACCCACTCCCTGGTGGGTTCGGATTCGATGAGGGGTGTACTCTGCTCGGCAGCTATGAAACTGCGTATCACTGTCTTGTCACCTGTGGGAAGCTGCAAGCAGGGGAGTCCGTGCTGATCAACGGAGCCTCTGGATCGACCGGGTTGGCCGCAGTCCAAATCGCCAAGCTGCTCGGTGCCACCGTGATCGCAACGGGTCGCTCGGATGCCAAGCTCGCCGTGGTCAAAGAGCAAGGTGCTGATCACGTGATCAGCATTCGCGGTGAGGCAGGAGACCCCGGAGTCCGTCGCTTCCGTGAGGAAGTCAAAGCGCTGACCGGCGGTTTGGGAGTCGATGTCGTCTACGATGGGGTCGGCGGCGATATTTCACTAGAGAGCCTGCGCTGTCTTCAGTTTGGCGGACGGTTCCTCATCGTTGGCTGGGCAGCGACTCCTTTTGTTGCCAAAGGGAAGGGTCAGCGAGGTGCCCCCAATGCCAACCTACTGCCGACCAACTTGATCATGATGAAAGGCTTGTCTGTGCTGGGCTGTCCAACCATCCTTTCCACGCTTCACAACCCGGCACTGCGCGCGCCCCGTCTGGCTCAGATCATGAAATGGGTAGACGCTGGACAGATTCGACCTTACATCTCCCACCGCTTTCCGCTCACCGAGTACAAAGCGGCGCTGCGGGCCAAGTGGCGGGGCGAGGTGATCGGGAGTTGCGTGCTGCACCCCTAAACTTCGGTCTCTCTTCAGCGCTCCGCTGTTCGACATTTCCCGTCGCTAGATTCATCCCTCTTGCTGCCCGCTGTCGCTCTCGTCATGATGTCCGGCTGTACCGCTTTTCTGCTGAATCCCTGCGGGCCATCTGTAGAACATCCTGACCGAGGAACTCCACGTTGCGCGCTGTCCCATTCGCACCCCACATCCGTCTGATTGTCTCGCTTTGGACGTTGCTCTGTCCGCTCCTGTTTGGGAGTCTTTCGTCAGCCCAGGCAGGACCACCGCTCAAGGTCGGATTTTCGGCCAAGTCGATGCCGTGTGCCTTCAATCCCGATGGGCAATGGCGCGGCTCCTTTTACGAGACGTGGAATGAGGTCGCAGTCAGCGCCAATCTACCGTTCGAGGTAGTGAACATCCCGAACTTTAAGCAGCTCCTACAGGCCGGTCAGGATGGGCAGGTCGACGTCGCAGTGGGCTGCATCAACATGACCCCTGAGCGACTTGCCAAGTACCGATTCAGTGTGCCGGTTCAGGAAGATGGACTTGCGGTCATGGTTCGCAAGGAGCCGTTTCACATCTGGTCACCCGTGGTTCGAACGCTGTTTTCACTGGATCTACTAGAGCTGCTTGGCGGCATCCTCGCGTTCATCTTTGTGATCGCGCTGTTCATCTGGCGGGTGGAAAACTACGCTACGCAAGAAAGCACCCTCAAAACGGGCAAGATCCGCACCTTTTCCAAGCTCTTTCAAATCCTGCTGTCGGGACCGGGCACCAACGTCATTGCTACCACCGCCCGCAGCAACAGCTTGATCGGCTTCACCTATTTCGTCCGCATGATCGCGGCCTCTGTACTGCTCAGCTTTGTGTCGGTCAACATCATCAAAAAATCGAGCCAAGATGTCGCGAGCACAGTCCGTGGTATCGCGGATCTAGCCGGTAAAACCGTCTCTGTGGGAACCGGCAGTGTCAGCGAGCACTGGGTGACGAGCTACAACGCAACCCTGTCACCCGCTGCCCAAAGCGGTCAGATTCGCATCCAACAGATCGACAGCCTAGAGCAAGCCTGCAACGCACTCCAGTCCGGTCAAGTCGATGCCGTGATCGCCGACAATACCCAGATTCAATACTACCTCACCAAGGTCAATCCCAGAGCCCCCTTCCAGGTGGCGATTCGCAACATCCATCGCCAATCCCAAGGCATGATCTTTTCGCCAAACCTTCCGGCCGAGACTGTGCTCCAGATCAACCAAGCGATTGCTCGACTCAAAGAGAACGGGACCGTCGACAACATCAAGAAGCGCTGGATTCCTGAATAGGCATCGGCGCATCACTGTCTTTCAAAAATCAGCGTCTGATTGTTGGATGGCATCGCGACCCGTTCCACCAAGCGCAGTCCAAATTCCGCAGCGAGCGACACCACCGCTTCGAGATCCCGAACACCCCAGCGCGGATCACGGGCCTTTAGATCCGCATCGAACGCAGCATTGCTCGGGGAGGTATCCACGCCTCCGATCCGGTAGGGACCGTAGATACATAGGAGTCCCCCCGTAACCAGGGTCCGCGCCGCTCCTTTCACAAGACCAACCGTGCATTCCCAAGGAGCGATGTGGATCAGGTTGGCGTTATAGATGACCGCAGCAGAATCGATGCCCCACTCGGAGTCGAGCACATCAATTCGACGCGGCAGGTGCAAGTTGGGCAGCTTGGCTTCGGACACGTACTCCGCAATGCTGGCCAAATGTTCGGGCGCAAGATCCGAGGGGAACCACTGCAAGCCCGGAAACTGCTCCGCAAAAAACACGGCATGCTGACCGCTCCCGCTTGCGAGCTCCAGCACAATTCCCGACGATGGAAGCACTCTCTTGAGTACCTCCAAGATGGGCTGTTTGTTCCGCTCAGGAGCTGGGAAAACAAGTTTCATGGCAGCCCACTGTACAGGTCTTTCAGGGTGACTGCTAGTGACTGCTAGCGACTGCTTTCGTCTGTTCCGTCCAACACGGCGCGTACTTTCATCGCCAACGTAGGTGAAGAAAACGGCTTCTGTAGGAAGGCATCCACCAAGGACTCCACTCCATGACGCGTGACCGAGTCTTCCATGTAGCCGCTCATGTACAACACCTTGATCGTCGGTCGGCGCTTGCGAACCGCATCGGCCAGCGTCCGCCCACCAAAATCCGGCATCACCACATCGGTCAAGAGCAGGTCAATCTCCCCGGCATGCTGAGACTCCCGTTCCAGCGCTTGTTGACCACACTCAGCGTCGATCACTTTGTAACCCAGCAGCTCCAGGGTTTGCCGGATCATCTTGCGAACCACCTCGGCATCCTCTGCCAATAGGACGGTCTCTGATCCGAGCGGCGCCCCCTGAGTAGCCATGGTGCGTCCGAGCAGTGGCTCACGACCCTGCGCTGGCAATAGCACTCGAAACGTAGTGCCCTTCCCAAACTCGCTCTCAAAAGAGATGTGGCCGCCTGCTTGGCGGACGATTCCGTAGACCGTCGCCAGTCCCAGACCCGAGCCTTTGCCAACTCCCTTGGTCGTAAAAAATGGCTCGAAAATGCGCGGCTTCGCTTCTTCGGTCATACCCATTCCGGTGTCCTGAACCGAGAGCACCACATAACGACCAGGACGTACTTCCAGCGACTCCTGTCCGTGCCCTGGTGCGAGTTCTTGCACGGCGGTCGAGATCACCAGCCGCCCTCCTTGGACCATGGCGTCACGGGCATTGAGCGATAAGTTGATCAAGACTTGCTCAAGCTGCACCGGATCAATCCTGATGTGGGGAATCCCAGGACGTAGCTGGGTGAACAAGCCGATGTCTTCCCCGATCAAACGTCGCAGCATTCTCGTGATCGACTGCACCATTTGATTGAGATCCAGAATCTTCGGTTCAATGATGGCGCGACGGCTAAAGGCCAGGAGCTGCGCAGTGAGCTCGGCGGCTTTCTCTCCTGCGGCGCGAATATCGGCCGCGACATCTTGCAGCGGGTCTCCCGGGGCGAGAAGCTCTAGGAGCCGATCGCTATAGCCATTGATGACCGTCAATAGGTTGTTGAAATCGTGAGCCACACCGCCCGCAAGCTGGCCAATCGCTTCCATCTTCTGCGATTGACGGAGCTGTTCTTCGAGCCGACGTCGTGCACTGATGTCGCGAATCACTCCCGTGTAGTGCGGTTCTCCGTTGAGCAGAAAGCAAGACACCGTGACTTCCGCCGGAAACGTACGCCCACCCTTTTGAACCGGAAACAGCTCACGCGTGGTCCCTACCAATTCCGTTTGGCCGCTCCGTAAGGACTGCTCGGCCAGACTCCCTTCGCTCCGAAGATCGAAAGGAGGAGGTAGCAGAACCGAGATGTTTTTCCCCAGAAGCTCTGACGGCGGATAGTCAAACATGCGCGCAGAGGCCGAGTTGGCAGCAACGATCGCACCAGTGCGGTCGGTTGTAATGATCGCGTCTGTCACGCTGCTCATGATCGAGCGAAGCAGTTCATCCGATCTCCTCTGTTCGCTGCGGTCCAAAAGGACCGTCAACATCAAGCGGCGGTCACCCTCCGCAATCACTGTGGCCACCGGACGTACCGGAACCAAGTTGCCATCCCGCCGCACCAGGTACTCATCCGTTTCAGCGTATGCGCTCGCTCCGGCACGGAGTGCCTTGACGCGATCTGCGACAATGGGAATGCGCTCTTTGGGCATTAGATTCCAGACGGACGAACCGACCAACTGACTCCGATGGGTATACCCAGCGATCCGCAACAAGGCCGCGTTGCAATACTCAATCTGTCCTTCGGAATGAACCAAAATCCCAGCTGGCACAGCTTCGAGTAGATGCCGGTAGCGCTCCTCACTCGCACGCAGTCTGGCATTGGCCAGATCTCGCTCGATTGCAACCCCCGCCAACTGCGCCGCACTCGCCAGTACCGCAGTCACCTCGGCCGGTTCGTACTCTGGCGTGGCGTTCTTGCGATACAGGGCGAAGGTACCGATCACCGGTCTCGGGGTTGGCAGAGGCTCCCGCGATGACTCTCTCAACTCACTAGAGACGATCGGCACCGACAGACAGGAGACCAATCCGTTCGCGATGGCAATGGTCCGATAGTCTATCCACAGCGGATCGCTGGCAATGTCTGAGACATACACCGGCTCTCTACGATAAACACACGTACCACACGAGCCCACTTGCGGACCGACGGGAACGATGCTCACCGCTCGATTAAATTCCGCAGGCAATGATGGAGCAGAAGCCAATCGCAGACTCTGCCCATCGGCATCCAGGAGCAGCACCGAACAGAGCCCGCCGTCAATCATGCTCTCGACCAATCGAACCACTTCGTGGAGTACCTCTTGCAGTTTGGCACCCTTGGCAATCTGATCGAGAATCAGATTCTGTCCACGCAGCAGCAGCTCTGCATTGCGCTGCTCGGTCACATCTTGAATCGTGCCTAGCAGCGTTGAAATGTTCCCATTTCCGTCATAACCAGCCTGTCCCCAAAACGACATCCGCCGAATCTTTTGATCCTTGCCGATGAACCGTAGCTCGCAGGCTTGTGGCGTTCTGAAGGTCAGCGCTCGCTGGATCACTTCGAAGAGCTTTGGCAGATCCATCGGATGAAGCATCCGCTCGATCTGGTCAGGTGATGAAGACAACTCCAGGGAACCAAAGAGCTCGGTGACCTCTTTGGACCATGTGATTCGACCTGTCTCCAAATCCTGAACCCACACCGCCATCCGTGCCGCCGATAGCGCCAACTGCAAGCGGTCACGATGCTCTTTCAGCGACTCCTCGATCTGTCGCTGCGACGTCCTTTCATCGCCCAGGAGAGACTCACTGTTTTTCGGCGCAAGTTGTTCGCGCTCGATGTCGCTCATCTCCCCCCCCTTATTAGGCCCCCGCTGATCGCATACATCACCTCTCCATGACGATGATGTAACCCAGCAGGTCATGACCCCCAGGGCGATCGCGGGGAACGGATACCGTCTTCTATTTGATCACAGATCGCGGCTGGAATGCGACAACTACTTCCATCACCAGCAAAGTCGCGGTGATGAAAGCCTTGGTCGGCTGAATGGAAGGAGACGCAGTGGGGAAAACAACTTCACCGAAGGACGGGTAGAGTCCTTACGGAGTGGTGCGCTGGGCGCTAAAGCGGAACGCTCCGGTTGACAGCTCTAACGAACGCGCTGCCAAGGACCACTTGGTTGGTTTCGGATCCTTGGCGTTGTACATGATCGCCAAGCCGTCATACAAAGAGGTGGTCACGCTGGCGCTATCGAGCGCCTTGGTGAAGGAGTCACGCAGCGGTGCTTCGACCCAAGTCGCCAGGTTGGTCTTGAGGATTCCGTCAATGATCCCATTACACCAGCCGCTGCCACCACAGTTCTTGGTCGAGACGTTGAAGTTGGCCTTCACCGCCGCAGCCTTGGCACGCTCGGTCGCCTTGTCGTAGGTCAGGTCAGTGGCCAGGTTCGACGACTTGATCACGATATCGGCAGGCAGCTTCCCAAACACTGGCACAGTCACCACGACATGGAGCTGTCCGTGGAACGCCAGCTTCACGGTCGCATTCGATCCCGCGAGCGTCAGACCCGTAGTCGCCATCTCTGCTTCGAGGCTGGTGATATCAATCGTGGCACTCGATGAAACAATCGGGGGAACCGCAAACGTCGACTTGTGGGCCGCTCCGTTCGGGTCTCCGTACAGTACCTGCGACAACTCCGAAGAGGGAGTAAAGGTCGCATTACCACCACCGACAACGAAGGTGCAGTTCTTCAGCTTGACGGCATTGGTATAACCATCAAAGTCGGCCTGCCCGATCGAGCCTGCCTTGGTCTCTGTCAGTTCCTGTTCTAGCTCGGCGATATCGGCTTCGCCACCACAGCCAACAAACGTTCCGGTCGCGAGAATACTGACGCACAGAGGGACCATCTTCATCGACAGACGTTTCAACATCGGGAGGCCTCCAGGTTTCACGTTTCTGGTTGGAACTACATGCGGACCAAGCGCTCGTCGTACCGATAAGCGAGGACCGCGTCAATAGGAATTCGGAAAGACTCTCTACGGTTCCGCAAGGAACATCTGTGCGCGCTAGTTGTAGCGATTCCACAGGTTGTACACTGCGGTCTTAGCGGCTTGGCTGGCTGACCAAAACGTATAGTGGGTGTGGCTGGACAGTCCGTTGCGTCCCGCGTGGTAGTCCTTCACCTGTTCATCGAGCGCTACCTTCATCGCGCATCCGGCATACACTGCGTGGATATGAGGCGCTTCGCTAGCAGGCCAGCCATCGTGTCCCGGCTTGCGATACCAAGCGGCGAATCCGTACGCACTCAGCGATGATAGCAATGTGCGAATCTGACCCTCGGTACGGCCTCCGGTTCGAATGTCCACCGCAGCCGTATACGCTTGTCCGCTCGCGGTTCCGTCTTGCGCGTGATAGCCCGCAGATGCTGGAGCACTGCCAATGGTCTGCGAGATCTGGTCCGCACCGATTCCGATGCAGCGCAGTCGATCCGAGGCATCAGGATGCAGTCCCCACTTCAACATCGCTTTGTGAGGACAGGAGGCCGTGATCTCGCGCTCTTCCAGCGGTTCGATCTCCAGGTCTTCCAGATCCTCTGCGGTGCCACAGCCCGCAGCGAAAACCAGTATGGGGAGTGCAAATCGAGCCAGTAGTGTTCTCATGCCCCACGCAATATGCACTGACCATGCCAGCCATTGCGCAGCCGTTCACACGCACCGCAAGCGAAGTTCAGCGACGGCAAACATCCACCCATCGCGGTCGCCGCAGAGTGTAGACTTTTGCCATCACCTGAGGGCGACAGGTGATGGCAAAAGGAATCAGTCCCCCGGTCGAGGGGTCCACAAGCCATGTGGACGACCCGCTTGAATCAAGGCGATCACGGTCTGCACTCCCGGCACGCCATCGACTCCTAACGAAATCCCAAGCTGCTGGTTGAGCTCCGCCTGGCGCGCCTTCCACACCGCGATATCTTCCTGTTTGTCGAAGTCATAACGCTCATAGCCCGCTTGTAAGAGCCGCTCGAAAATGGCGTCTCCCGGATCTCCCTCTCCTCGATCATCGCTGACTTCACGATGTCCGTAGACCCCCACCACCGATGATCCACCCTCAACCAGGCGCGCCACCGCTTGGTTGCGATACGGCCAGTGAAACTGCCGCTGGATTCCAAATCGCCGAGTCAAAAAGTCGACCAGTCGGACCGCTGCGTCAAGCTGTCCTTCAAACAGCTCCGCTTCATTGCCCTGATACATTTCGATGCCGATCGATTGATGATTCACCATCCGATTCCCGGCATGATAGGTCGTCTCTGTTAACAGATCCGCCACGCACGCGATCGAGCCATCAAAGTCGATCACAAAGTGCGCGCTGGCACAAATGTGATCTTCTGCCCACCCGGTCATCACCTCTGCCTTGTGGTCCACTTCGGAGTGTGAATCGACTCCTGTCATGATTCGCTGCCGTCGGAGATCGGTTCCGCCGGGGATGCCACGCGTTGTGTGCAGCACGATCGAATGAATCCACGAATCCGCACTCCGTGGTTCACGATCCGGCTCGGTCAGCCGCAGCCCTTGGGGATCGAGCCAACTCCGGATCGTAAGTCCGGGCACTTCCTCTGCAACTCCACCAACGATGACGCCCATGACAGCTCCTATCGCGGATTCGTATCGGCAAGTATACAGGGATGGCTATGACAGGCCCATGATCGTGATGGCCCACGTCTCGGAACTCCATGAGAGCCGCGACTGCTGATAAAGCCACGGCTGCAACTGATGCTACAGACTCACGATTCCGTGCACTGTTTCGGTCCTGGGAACGACACGCTACACTCTGAAACAATGTACAAACATCTCGGTTCTGCGCTCGCAGTGTGGTTGGGCCTTGCTCTGTGTCCACTCGGGTGTACCAGCGACAGCACCAATGGTACTCCACCACCCGATACCGGACCCGGAGGAATGCCCCTTCCCAGCACGCCGTCCTGTACCACCGCAGCCGGAGGTGGCACAGCACAGGTCAAGACCCCAACCCTCCTGGTCACACTCAAGGATCGTTATGAAGAAGCGTGGCTCGGCTCTGCTGCGGTCGCGGATCTCGATGGCGATGGGAAGTCTGAGATCATCGCTGCGCGTGGCGGGGTGGTCGTGGTCTGGCGAGCGGATGGCAGTCTGGCCTGGCGCTACCCAACCGGACAAGGACGCATCTGGGCCAGTCCAGTCGTGGGAGACTTTGTCGGTGATCGTAAGCTAGAGGTCGCAGTCGCGGCCCGCGATCGCATCTTCCTCCTAGACGCCACTGGTGTCGTACTCCCGGGATTCCCGGCAATCTGGCAAGACGAGCTCCGCTCCCTTGCCGGGGGAGACGTCGATGGCGATGGCAAGCTCGATCTGATCAGCTCGGTGGCGCGCAGCGGGCCCACCGATGTCGTCAACGCGTTTCGAGGCGACGGCAGCAAAGTCACGGGATTCCCCCCCAACATGACCGGAACCAGTGGTTGTGCCGTCGACAAACTCTGCTATCTGGCGGGATGTTACGATCAGAACTTGGCGGTCGGAGATCTGGATGGCGATAGCAAGCTCGATCTGGTCGCGCCCCATGACAACGCCTACGCGAGCTTTCACAAAGGCAGTGGCGTAGCGTTTGATGCCAGCACGCTGTTTAAGCCCAAGAAGACTCCAGGGGTGCGCTACCTGCACGACTTGGCGGAAGCACGACAGGGCTATGCTACCGACGAGACGACAGCGCTGCAAGCCCACTTCACCAACACAGCACCCGCGATTGCGGATCTCGATGGAGATGGAAAAAATGAAGTCGTCCTGCTTGGCTCAGTACAAAATGCGGCGCAGACGAACCGCTTGTTAGGAGTCGATCTGTGGGCCATGCACAACGATGCCAGCAGATTGACCGGTTGGGAGACTCCGTTTCACGCGCCACAGTATCTGTCTGGACTTTGGGATCTGGGAAACACCAACATCGTCGCGGCTACCAACCAAGTGAGCGTCGCTGACATCGACTCTGCAACGCCAGGACCAGAGCTTGTCTTTGCCGGGTTTGATGGCACCATCCATGCTGTCTCTGCGCAACGCAAGGAGCTGTGGTCGTTCCGTTACACCACCGATCCCAACGTGCTCACTGGTGGTGTCGCGATTGGAGACTTGTCGGGTGATGGCATTCCCGAGATCGTCTTTTCCAGCTACTCGACCGATGCCGACAAGAGCGCGCTGTATATTGTGGATGCGGGTGGTAACCTACAGCATCGCATCGCCCTACCCCGCCGTGGTGCCATGCCAGTCCCCACCCTGGCCGACATAAATGGCGATGGCACCATCGAGATCATTGTCTCTCTGAAAGACGCGGTGGATAAGCAGGAAAGTGTCCTCGTGTATACCATCGCGGGTTCCGCCACCAACTGTCTGCCATGGCCCACCGGACGAGCCGATCTGCTCCGCAGCGGGGTTGCAAAACGTGGTAAGTAGCAGAAAACAGTCACTTGCAGTGGTAAACGGAATTAGCAGATAGGAGTCTTCATGAACCCAACGCTTCAGAGCAACTCAGTCGGTGTTGGCCTCGGAATGGTGCTCTGCTTGACTCCCGCTTTTGCGGTAGCCCAGCCCGCACCCGCAAGTGAACCCGCCGCACAGTCATCCGCCACGGTACCCAATCCAGCGGACCCCTTCATGGTCCATCTGCAGAACGCCCGGGCTCAGTTTGAACGCGATCAGTACCAGTCCGCACTTTCGGAATATCAAGAGGCCTACGCGCTGCGACAACATCCGCTCTTGCTGCTCGAAATGGCGAGGGCTCATCAGCGACTTGGCAACCAGCGCGAAGCGGTGACTCTGTATCGACGCTATCTGACTGCGTCCGATGATCCACGTGATGTGCATCGCCCGGAGGCAGAGCGCGCCGTCGAGCGCCTTCAGATGCTACTGCCCGAAGGTACCACCGCACCCCGTCCTGCTTTGTCGCCAACGGTCGAGTTACCCTACCGCGTGATCACACGACCCCATCATCGCGGCATGGTGGCAGCGGGCTGGACACTCTTTAGCATCGGTTATGCGGCGGCGTTCGGGACCGGAATTGGCATGGGAATCGCTTGGAACTCGACGAATTGCTACCCCAATTCATACTACTGCACGAGCTACCCCAGCTCTGCAGCGGGATGGACGCTGCTCATTCCGATTGCCGGTCCGCTCATCAGTGGCATCATTGCCCCAGTGACCAGCCACTCCTCGAGCTATGCGCTGGCCTGGACTCTGCCCTGGCTGCTGGCGGACTTGCCGTTCCAGGTCATCGGGCTCGCGCTGCTCTGGAAGGGCTACAAAACACCGCAAAAACTGATCGTTCCCAGCTTTGTACAGAACGTCCAGATCAAGCCCTACAGCCACCAAACCGGGGCGGGCTTGACCTTGACCGGGTCGTTCTAAGCGCAGAACGCTCGTTCCCTACTTGCAGGCTTGGAGCGTAACCTGCAAGTTGTTCGTGCCAGCACTGGCGACGACAATGTCCCGCATTCCGTCTCCGTTTAGATCCGCCACAGTGATTCCTGCGGGCGTCGTGCCGGTTGCGGTATGGAGCGGTGCCGCGTACTGGGTCGCATTCATGGCCTGCAGATAACTCCAGTTGTTGGTCTGGTTGTTGGCTGTCACGATGTCAGGCTTGCCGTCATTGCTGATATCACTCACCCAGACACTCTCTGGAAAGTTCGTACCAAGCGACAGATTGACGGGGTTTGCGAGCAAGCCACCACCGGTGCCGAGCAGTACGCTCACGCTGTTGCCCACGTTGTTGGCCGCAATGACGTCCGGCTTCTTGTCGCCGTCCAGATCCGTTACAAACAGTCCCCCGGGTCGAGTCGATGCATTCTGGTTGAGCGGATTCCCGAACATCGCGGTACCAGTTCCCAGACAAACCGTGACGTTGTTGGTGCTGAAGTTGGCGGTCACGATGTCGAGCTTGCTATCGCCATCCATATCGACCAGCGCGAGATCCGAGGTGAACCCGCCCACCAATCGAACGGTTCCGGCCGTCAGGCCTCCGTTTCCGTCTCCGAGCATCGGTAGGACACCCGGGGACGAGCTGGAAGAGACAGCCAGGTCGACTTTTCCGTCTGTGTTTAGATCACCACTGGCGATCGCGGTGCCGCTCCCGAACGCTCCTACGTTGGTCGAAAATACGGAACTGGTGAAGCTGCCCCCTTGATTGAGGAGCACGGTGACCGAGCCCGTTCCACCGGCGTTCACCGTCGCGATATCGATCTTCCCATCGGCATTCAGATCGACCGCCACCAGATCCATCGGTGTAGTGCCAGTACCCAGCGTGATGTTCATCGACTGCGCCATCGGGAAGGTGCCGTCTCCGGCCCCCAAACGGACGGTGACGTTGTTCCCAATTTGATTGGCAGAAGCGAGATCAAGCTTGCCATCGGCATTAAAGTCTGCGGCAACTACCCGACGGGGATAGGTGCCCACTTGGTAGTCCATGGGAGCCGCCCACTCCACGCCGGAAGAGACATAGGCAAACAGCTTGCCACCGGTGCCGCTCTTTTTGTCATCAGGATGGGTGACCACGACTTCCTGAAATCCGCAGCTACCGGTCCTAGCAGGAGCGGTGCAGGATATGGAGGTGGAGGACACCACCGTGACAGAAGTACACGGAACTCCACCGATGGTAACTGTCGCTCCAGAACGAAACTCCGTTCCGGTGATGGTGATCGGGGTGGCGGTACTGTTGACAGCGCTCATGGGCGCAACAGCGGTGACGGTGGGTGCCGGAAAGGACTTATCTACACCCATGTCCATCATCGTGCCGTCAGAGGGTCCGCTCTCACACGCAATCGCCAGGGCAATCGCACCGAGGCCAAGCATCGAAGCAAGGGTTAGTCTAGAAAGACTCAAACAGAACATAATCTTGGTTCTCCTAGTTAGGGATGCGTCCAGGCTGCTTGCCTGGGCTGACTCTGTCAAGCTGAACACCGCATCGGGCCGACTCGCCGCGCAGACATCGTCGCCATCGTAGTGCTTGGTTGCGAAGCTGCGGTTCTTGTAGGATGTCAGCCACCTAGCGCGGATCCGATACAGTCATGAGCGAGCTTCCCATCACCAGTGGTGTTCGATTCCTACGCAGCCATAAAATCGCATTTATCCCGCATCTTTATGTCTGGGAGGAACATGGTGGCACTGCCCACTCGGCAGCGAGCCTCGGGGTCGATGAGCATCAAGTGATCAAGACCCTGGTCCTAGAGACAGAGATCCGCAAACCGCTGATCGTCCTGATGCATGGCGACCGGGAGGTCTCTACCAAAAGCCTGGCACGATTCCTGGGCTGTAAGTCAGTGCAGCCCTGTTCGCCACAGAATGTCACTCGCTACACCGGTTATCAGGTCGGTGGCTGTAGTCCGTTCGGAATCCGTCAGTCTCTGCCGATCTACGCAGAGTCCACCATCCTGGAGCTGCCGCGACTGTTCATCAATGGCGGCAAGCGCGGCTTTCTCATTGAGATTACCCCGGCAGCGCTCGCGCCCCTATCGCCTACCCCTGTCCGCGTCGCCATCTAACAGTAATTTCCTCCCGACTGTGATAGGTTCCCAGTAGCGGCATCGAACTGGTTGGGGGATTTAGATGAAGCGGGTCCATGTCGACCAGATCAGCGATCCGGTCCTGATCGCTACCAACAAGCGACTGTGCGATGCGATGCAGGCAGGCCAGAGTCGCTTGCTGATGGCGTGCGGAGGAAAGGGACTGTGCGCGACCTGCCATGTGTATGTGGAAAATGGCATGGCGATGCTCTCTCCCATTACCCCCCGTGAGCGACTGTCTCTGGCGATGCTAGGTGCTGCACGCGCCAATTCTCGGCTTGCCTGTCAGGCAAAGGTACTCGGAGATGGCGTTCGAGCGGTACCACCTTCAGGTACCTACGTCGAGGCCAGCAGTAGTTTGGATTCTCTGATTGGACGGCGCGCAGAAGCTCCCATCTTACATCCGGTCGATGGCAGAGTCTTGGTTGAGGCAGGAAAAATCATCACCCGGAGTAGGGTGCGTGAACTCGCCTTCGTCGACGTGGATGTTGCAGAGCTGAAGTCGCGCTCTCTATCTCAAAAATAATTCGCACTGTTAGGAAACAAATCTCCGCACAGAGCGATCACTAACATTCACAAGGAGTCTTATATGGAGCGACAGACTGCCATCGTACAAGAGCTACCCCACAGTCTTCATCATCAGTTCGACATACATCGCTTCCTTCGTCGTGAGACAGGAGGCAGACTACTGAATCGCAATGACCAAAGAATGATTCTGACCACAGAAGACTTCGTGGTCGGTTTTCAGCAGGCACTGGAAGAGGAAGTCGGGGAAGCAGCCGCAGAGATCATGTATCGCTGCGGGTTCGAGTGGGGCAAGGCCGACATCAACGGATTCGAAAAGCGATTCCGTACCGAGTTTGGCAAAAACCCCGACGAAATGATCGGCGGATTCGTGATGGAGATGTGGTGGTGGCCCCTTCAGGCGGCGGGATGGGGTAGCTGGGAATACGATCTGTCACACCAAAGTGACGGCCTGATTTTTGTCGATCTGTACGAGTCCGCAATCGCCAAGAGCGTCGGCAACATCGGTAAGGTCGCCTGTCACTACTACGCCGGAATGTTCGCGGCAGTATTCTCTCATTTGGTGAAGCGCGATCTCTCTGGAATCGAGATCCAGTGCTACTCGATGGGAGAAGACTTCTGTAAGTTCCTGATCGGTGCCTCCAAGCGGATCCAAGCCACTCAGTTCTGGGTCCGCGAAGGTGCGACCGCCAACGAGATCATCTCGCGCTTGTAATCGCAGCCGCAGGGGGCCAACACCATGAGCGCGCTTACTTCGACAGAATCGCATCAAGACACTGTTCGCAGGTACTTCACCAGGATGTCCTGGCAACGTCAAAGTCCAACGGCAATGCTTGGCTGGCCGCAACTGGATGTGGAGTCGTACTTCTTTG
>CALLYL010000415.1 GCA_937859535.1 uncultured Myxococcales bacterium | reverse complement strand
GTCGAACCGAGCGGCTCGACCGCAGCGCTGGGGAAGGTGTAGGCGGGATCCTAGCCAGACAGCGGGCTATTCTTTGGTGTCGCCGTCGGAGCGCTTCATGATGACGAACTCGACGCGACGGTTGCGCGACCAGCAGTCCTCATTGTGCTCGGGGCAGACCGGCTTGGTTTCGCCGTAGCCGTGTGAATCGAGCCGGTTGCCGTCGATGCCCTTGTCGATGAGGTACACCTTCACCGCCTTGGCACGTCGCTCCGTCAGATCCATGTTGTGGGCGTCGTCGCCGCGCTCGTCGGCGTGTCCCTGGACCTCGATCACCAGGATCTGCGGGTTGCCCTTCATCGTCGCGGCAATCGCATCGAGGATCGGGTAGGAGATCTCCTTGATGATGTCCTTGTCCGTCTCGAAGTAGATCTTGTCGAGGATCTCCAGCTTGCCCTTGCGGACGATGACGCGACCCTTATCCGGGCAGCCGTCCTGGTCCTGATAGCCGTTGTAGGTCTCCGGCTCGTTCGGGCACTGGTCGTCCTTGTCAAGGATGCTGTCCTTGTCGTTGTCGGGATCCGGGCAGCCGTCCTGGTCCTCGAATCCGTCCTTGTCTTCGGGATCGTTCGGGCACAGGTCGTCCTTATCGAGGATGCCGTCCTTGTCGTTGTCGGGATCCGGGCAGCCGTCCTCATCCTCGAAGCCGTCTTTGTCTTCGGGATCGTCCGGGCACTTGTCGAGGTTGTCGGGAATGCCGTCGCCGTCGCGGTCTAGCACGACGCTATCGGGGCAGCCGTCCTCGTCTTCAAAGCCGTTCTTCGTCTCGGGCTCGTTCGGACACTTGTCATCGACGTCGAGGATGCCGTCGCGATCATTATCAGGATCGGGGCAACCATCTTCGTCCTCGAAGTCATCGAAGTCCTCGGGATCATCCGGGCACCTGTCGACGTCGTCCTTGATGCCATCGCCGTCGCGGTCACCGATGTTCGGCTCGAAGATGAAGCCGATGAAGGCACGCCACAGTGGACCGCCCGTCATCTTGCCCGAGTCCGACAGCCCAATCAGGCCACCGCCCGCGCCAGCGACTAGGAACGACTTCTTGGCCAGGTACAGCTTGATGGCACCGAGTCCCTCCAGCGGATAGGCCTTCTGGTTGCCCGCCACGTCGGCGTAGCCGTAGAACTCGCCGAGCACCTCGAAGCGCTGCTTGACGATCGCCAGCGAGGCACCGATGCCGTAGGTGATCTGCGTGCCGACGCCGCGCTTGAGCCCGGTGCCACACAGCCCTTGCTCAAACTGCGTCGAGGTGTTGTCCGCTGGATAGCAGAACGTGTTCATCGCTTCATCGGTGACACGCGGACGACCACGATCGACAAACTCCGTCGAGCCGAAGCGAATCAGAGCACCGGCGTTGATGGCCGTCCGAAAGCGCCGCGACCGACCCCACTCCTTGTCGAGCAGGATCTGTGGATGCAGCGCAACGTTGCTCTCGGCGATAAACTGCTTATGGGCATCGCCGCCCGCCCACTTGTCGACGGGCAGATAGATCGAAAGCAGCGCGCCCAGGCCGACCGGGTGACGCGAGGTATTCAGGAAGCGGCCCTTCAAGTGAACCGCCAGATCCGAAAAGCCGGTCTTCGAGAACGTCAGATCGGTTCGCGCCGAGTTGTCACCGGCGTATCCCCGACAGGGCTCATTCGGCGGACAGATCTGCCGACCGCCGGTCATGATCGACAGCGGAATGCCGAACGCGATCTCGAAGTGCTTCCACAGACCCACGGCAAACTGAAGCTGCGCAGTCACCAGGTTGTTGACCTGGAACGTCCGGCCGCTCGTCACCGGGCCGAACGGCGCCGACGAGCCCGCTGGCGTTTCCAGATAGAGCGGGTTGCCCGCCCACGTACCCACCAGCCCGAGCGAAAAGTCCTTGTGACCGAGCACCTGCGAGGCGTTCAGCGTCACGTAGCCCTTCGAATCGATGGCCGGACGGAAGAGCTGCATGTTGTACGTCGGCTCAGTAAATCCATTTTCTTGGACTAGCTGAGCGTTCGCCGTCTGACAGTAGACAAAGAGCGCACCCAGGGATCCCAGCAGTGTCCCTAAGCGCTTGAGCGTCGGTGCCCTAAATTGCAATTGCATCGGCAGCTTCCTATCGTTGGTTTCGAGTCCTTATGCAGAGCCCAGAGCACGGCCATTTCCCTACACAGGACGGCATAGGTGTAAATTGACTCGTCATGCAAAGTCAAACCCCATCCCACGGGATCGGGCTCCGCACTGCTCTCGGTCTTTCGGTGCTGCCTGGTGGACAGTCTCCGACGCCGGTCACGGCGGACTCTGTATTGTTAGCCCTGGCATCGCAAGGTGCCACCTGTCTCCACCTGCCCGCACTCGGATTGCCCGGTCTTGTCGATGGCTTGGCTCAGCTCGCAGCCGAGCCCCGCGCCCCCCTGCAAGTGGCCGCAATCGATGCCGAGCTTGGAGCGATCGCCCTGGGCCGTCCGCAGGCCGCGCTCGCCCACCTCGCCGCGCTCGATAAAGAGGAGAGCCGCACCGCCGTGACGGTCGCCGAGTCCGCGCTGCGCGTGGCCACCTCCCTGTCGGCTCGGTACGTGCGGATTCGGCTGGGTGAGGTGGCGGGCCTTGATCGGCTGTGGCGAAACGTCCGGGCCCACTTTCTGCGTGGCGCAGGCCTTGGCGACAGCGAGCCCGGCGATGAGCTACTCCGGGCCCGCAGCGCCCTTGTGCCACGACACCTCGACGCCGTACGCCGCGCCATCGAGCAGCTCAGCAATGCGGCGGTGCATGCCGAGCTGACCTTGCTGCTCGCCTATCCCCGACGCGCCACAGAGCTACCGCTGCCGATCGAACTACGGCTTCTGTTAGAAGAGTTTGAGGGAGCCCCGATCGCGCCGAGCCTCGACCTCCCGGCGGCGCACCTGTCGTCCATGATGCGACTGGTTTCACTGCCCGAGTCGGTGCGAACCTTTGCCAAGGGGCCACTGCACTGCATTGGTGATGCCTGCGGTCCCATCGGCGCGCTCCCCCCCGGCAGTGGCGAGGTCGATGTCGCTGCCGTCTGCCGCGCCCTGCCCAAAGACGCCATCATGTCGTTCATGCCCTGGCCCGGTCTGTCTTTCGGCGAGGTCATGGCCGGCCTGCTCGCGCTCACCCGCCTTCATCCGGCCCACCAGGTCGACCCCGACACCTGGCCGTCCTCTCCCATCCCCGCAGCGGGCGAAGCCCGACCCAGCTAACCGCTTACAACTGCGTGGCGATTCGCCTCAGCACCGCCTGAGCCACCTGCGCCGCGTGCAGCCGCAAGTCCGGTACCGCCGTCGACTCCAGCACATCCCCCGTCCCCAGAAAGCCGAGTACAAACAGGCTGCAATCGGCGGGGCCACGTGCTGTGCAAAGTGGCGTGCGCTCAATTCCCAGCCGCAGCGGACAGCTCGAAATCAGCTTCCGTGCAAGCAAGTTACGCAGCAGCCGATTCGGACACTGGGAAAGCTCGCCATCAGGCCCGGTACAGTTCAAGAGCAGTGCAGCCGAAATCGTGCCCATGCGCTCGGTTCCGCGCTGCCGATACGACACCCGTAGCCTGTCGGCCTCGGCGCTCACCCCGACCACTTGGCCAGCGATGATCCGCAGTCGTCCATCGGTCAGCCACTGTTGCACCGTGGCACTCGCGTTTGGTGCCATGCGATGACGATGAACGCTCCAGTACGGCAAAAGCCGCGTCAAAAATCGTTGCTTGTCACGCAGGCTCAGCCGCTGCCACAGCCACGGAGTCAGTGACCGCAGCGAGTCGACCACGTTTTGCCAGGTGGCACCACGTTTGGCAGCTTCTCGCACCTGGCGACGCACACTCGCCAAAAGTCCCAGCGTGGTTTGCGGCGCAGACTCAGGATCGGTCACCAGCGACCAATCAAGGCAGGGCGCATCCGCTGCGTGGTCTTGCGGGAGCAGTCCGTGCCGAGAAACCGCCGTCACCCGTCCAGGGAAGCCTCGCCGATCCAGCGTCAGCAGCGCATCCACCATGGTCAGCCCGGTGCCAAGGATGACCACTTCGCTGTCTTTTGAAAGCTGAGCCACTCCCCAGGGAAACACACTGCTAGGTGAGGGATTCCACAAGTCGGGTACATAGCGATGCTGCGGGTCCACCAAGTCATCCACAAAGCGAAAGCGCTTTGGCGGCAGGTTGCCGGTGGCCAGCACCAGCACATCCGCTTCCAACGAGGACCGCTCGCCGTCTTGCGTGAGCCACAGGCGCAAGCGCTGCTTCACCGGATCAACCAGCTCGGCGTCCACGGCCAAGGCCTTGTGAAACCGCACCTCGATTCCCTTGTGCGCAGCTTCTGCTACCGTGCGCCGCAGGCCATCGGTCAGATAGGCACCATACACGGCGCGAGGCATAAAGGCCTCCGGGGTCACCTCAAGCTCTGGACAGAAGGACGCCACCGCCTGTCGACCGACCTCCGTTTGCAGCCAGTCGTAAAAGCCGCCCGGATCGTCAGCAAACGCCCCCATTTTGGCGGCCCGAACATTGAGCAGATGGACCGACTCCATCGTGGAATAGGCCACTCCTTGCCCAAGTGGGTGCTGCGACTCGACCACCTGAATCGACAGCGGCGCTCGGGCATGCCGCACCAGCTCCGCCAGCGTCTGCGTGCCCGAGTAGCCCGCGCCAACAATCGCGATGTGGGGAACTGCCGTCTCGCTCATAGACTTTCTCCCATGGGGTGCTGCGGCCCGATGCCAATCTGGAAGGGTAGCTGCGCGCACGATAGCCCACCCCAAGAGCGTTCGAGCCAGAGAATTCGGACTCGAACGGAACCTCACCACACCGCCAACATGAAGTTTTCATGAAGGAGTGCGAGCTGACGCTGCACAGTGCGTAGCGTGGCGGCATGTCTAGCTCTCTTCGCGCTGCCCATGCCAAGGAACGACTGGGTCTGATCCTGCTTGTCACCGCGCTCGCGGTCGTAGGCTGCCGACGACCGGCCCCCGAAGCCGTAAGGCCACGGGCTGTCCACAAAGAAGCCGAGCTGGCCCAGGTCACCCTATCGGCTGAAGCCGAACAGCGACTCGGCATTCCAGACGGACTCCGGCCACTCCAGCGGCAGAGCCAGCGTCCCCGGCGACTGCTCGCCGGTGAAATCCAACCGCTGCCCGGTCGAGCCGTCCGAGTGGTGGCCATGAACGCGGGGACCGTGCAGCTTCCGGCGGGCGGCACGCTCCCGATTCCCGGTGTCCGCGTCCGAGCCGGACAGACCCTTTTCCTGCTCACCCCCTTGCTCGGGCCGACCGAGCGCATGCAAGTCTCGACGGCCCGAGTCGATGCCGATGGCCAGGTGGCGCGGGCACAAGTCCAAGACGACGCCGCCGAGGTGGCGCTCAAGCGGGCCGAGCAGCTCGTGGCCGATCGATTGGCCGGTCGCAAGCTGCTCGACGAAGCAACGGCCCAGCGTGAGACCACGCGAGCCGCCCTGCGGGCCGCCATCTCGCAGCGTGATGCGCTGCTCGGAACAGCGGGTCGGGCCGGACTGCTGTCCGCTGTAGTAGTCGAGTCACCGATCGACGGCGTCCTGCGCGAAGTCCGGGTCACGCTGCGCGAGCAAGTACCCGTCGGGGCCGCCTTATGCGAGGTGGTGAGTGACGAATCGCTGTGGGTGCGGACTCAAGTTCCTTCCGGTGAGCTGGCAAGCCTGGCACCGAATGCCGCTGCTCTGATTGAAGAGCTGGTTTCGCACGCACCACCACTGCCTGCCCCACCGGTAGAACCCGCACCGCCCACCGCCCAGCCGCAGCAAGGCACTGTGGATCGCTACTTCCTGATTTCTGGATCGCGCCGCTTTCAGCTCGGTCAGCGCGTAGCGGTGTGGCTGCCACTGCGTGGTGATGAGGTGAGTCCGACCACGGCCGCTTCAGCGATCTTGCACGACCCGTCGGGGGCGACCTGGCTGTACGAGCGGACCGCACCGCAGGTCTTTGCACGACGCCGGGTCGAGGTCATACGAACCGAAGGCGAGCAGGTGGTCTTGAGTCCGCGCAGCCTCCGCCAGGGTGGACTGCACCTTGGCTCACCGATCGTCACCGCCGGTGCCATGGAGTTGTACGGAGCCGAGTTCGGTGCCGACAAGTAGCCCACGCGTAGCAACCGACACACCGGCCATTCCAAGGAGGACGTGATGCTCAGCCTGCTGGTTGCCTCTGCTCTGCGCTTTCGAACACTCGTGCTCGTCACAGCCCTTGTCCTTCTCGTGCTGGGTATGCGGGCCGCCGACAAAATGCCGCTTGATGTCTTTCCCGAGTTTGCGCGGCCCATGGTCGAGATCCAGACCGAAGCGCCCGGCCTGTCCGTAGAAGAAGTCGAGAACCTGATCACGCTGCCACTCGAAACCGCGCTCGCCGGACTGCCCGATCTCAGCACGCTGCGCTCGAAATCGGTGCTCGGTCTCTCCTCGGTGGTGCTGCTGCTGCGCGAAGGATCGGACCTCATCCGGGCGCGCCAACTGGTGCAAGAGCGCTTGGCGCTAGTTGCCAATCGGCTGCCGCAGGTCGCTCATCCACCGGTGATTCTGCCGTCCTTGTCCTCGCTCAGCCGGGCCATGAAGATTGGCATCACCTCGGCCACGCTGTCGCAGATGGAGCTATCCGAGCTGGTCCGCTGGGTCATCCGCCCACGCCTGCTCGCCGTTCCGGGCGTGGCCAACGTCGCGGTCTGGGGAATGCGTGATCGCCAGCTCCAGGTCTTGGTCGATCCGGCGCGGCTGCAAGCCAACGACGTAACGTTAGATAGCGTGCTCCGCGCCACCACGGACGCGGCCACGGTCCGTGCCGGCGGATTTCTCGATGGTGCCAATCAGCGGCTGGTCGTCCGTCACAAAAACTCTATCCTTGGTCCCGCCGATTTGACGCAGACCGTGCTCGCCCAGCGCGGCACCACGTCGCTAAGAATTGGCGATGTGGCCGACGTGACAGAGGGCCACGCACCCCCGATCGGCGACGCCATCGTAAGCGGTCGCCCCGGACTCCTGCTCATCGTTGAAAAGCAGCCCACCGGCAACACCCTCTCACTCACCCATGATGTCGATGCCGCGCTGGCTACGCTCCGGCCCGGACTTCGGGACGTGGAGATCGACGCCGCCATCTTTCGGCCCGCAGGCTTCATCGAGCTGTCGTTGTCGAACCTCCGCATCGCGCTCGGAATCGGCTGTCTGCTGGTCACGCTGGTGCTGTTTGTGTTCTTGCGCGATCTGCGCACCGCCGCCATCAGCTTGACCGCCATTCCGCTGTCGCTCCTGGGGGCGCTGCTCGCACTGTCCATCGCGGGCGGCACGCTCAACACCATGTTTCTGGCCGGACTGGTGATTGCAGTGGGCGAGGTAGTCGATGACGCGATCATTGATGTCGAGAACATTCGCCGCAGACTTTGCCAAGCGGACGGTAAGCAGCCGTCGCTCCAAGTCGTGCTGGCGGCCTCGATCGAGGTCCGCAGCGCCGTTGTCTACGCCAGCTTGATCGTCTGCCTGGTGTTTCTGCCAGTGTTCTTCCTCGATGGTTTGGCCGGGGCGTTCTTCCGTCCGCTGGCGCTCGCCTACGTGCTGTCGATCTTGGCCTCGCTGCTGATCGCTCTCACGGTGACGCCCGCTCTGTCGCTGTGGTTGCTGCCCGGTACGACTCACACCGCCTCCCATGAGCGACCGCTGGTGCTCTCGCTGCGCAAGCGCTACCGCCGACTCCTGTCTCCCCTTCTGTCGTATCCCAAGCTAGCCATCGGCCTCACCGCCAGCGCAGCCGTCCTAGCCGTCGCGATTGTGCCGTTCCTAGGGGACGAACTACTTCCCGACTTTCAGGAGCGTGACTTCCTGATGCACTGGGTCGAAAAGCCCGGAGCCTCCATCGAGGCCAGCCGCCGCTCGACGCTACGAGTCAGTCAGGAACTGCTCGCCATTCCCGGCGTAAAGAGCTTCGGTTCCCACATTGGTCGCGCCGAGGTCGCCGATGAAGTGGTCGGAGCGAACTTCACCGAGCACTGGATCAGCATCGACCCCAACGCCGACTACCAAAAGACGGTGTCCCGCGTTCGCGAAGTGGTGGCCGGTTATCCCGGCGTCTTTCGCGACGTACTCACCTATCTAAAAGAGCGCATCAAGGATGTCCTATCCGGTGCCCACGCCGCCGTGGTGGTACGCATCTACGGAGCCGACCTGCCCACGCTGCGCAAGCAGGCCGAAGACGTCGCCGCACTGCTGAACCACATTCCCGGGGTTGTCGATCTGAAGGTCGAGCCGCAGGTGCTGGTGCCCCAGGTCGAGGTCCGCATCCGTCCCGAGCGCGCTACCCTGTACGGAGTCACCCCAGGACAGATTCGCCAGGCTGCCAGCGTGCTCATCGCCGGGCTCAAGGTCGGCGAGGTCTATGACGGCAGCCGCATCTCCGATGTGGTGGTGTGGAGTCCCGAATCGGTACACCGCGATCTGTCCGCGCTGCGCAGCCTGCTCATCGAGACACCGAGCGGTACCCAGGTGGCGCTGTCGGAGCTGGCCGAAGTGACCATTGTGCCCTCGCCCAGCGAAATCAAGCGCGAGAGCGGCTCGCGTCGCATCGATGTCCTGTGTAACGTGCGCGGCCAAGACCTAGGAACCGTCGCACGCCTGGTGGAACACAGAGTCTCTGCCCTGCCCTTTCCACGCGGCTACCATCCCGAGTTCCTGGGGGAATACACCGCCGCCAAGACCGCCCGTCGTCAGATGATGGGCTGGTCCCTGTTAGCGCTCGGTGGAGTGTTTGCTCTACTGTATCTGGACTTCCGCAGTCTGCGACTCACGCTGCTCCTCCTTGGAACGATTCCGTTTGCACTGTTTGGTGGCGTGCTGGGAGTCCTTGCGGGCGGCGGCGTGCTGTCGCTGGGATCGCTGGTCGGCTTTGTCAGCGTGCTCGGCATCGCCAGTCGAAATGGTCTGATGCTGCTTGGCCACTACCGCCACTTGCAAGAACACGAAGCGGTTCCCTTTGGCCCCGAGCTGCTCGTGCGAGGTGCCGAAGAGCGGCTGATTCCGATTGTCATGACCGCGCTGTGCGCCGGTCTGTCCCTGCTTCCGATCGTGGTGCGCGGCAGCGTGCCCGGCTACGAAATCGAACACCCGATGGCCCTGGTGATTGTCTGCGGCCTGCTCACTTCCACGATCCTGAACCTGCTGCTGCTGCCCGCGCTGTACGGCGTCTTTGGGAGGACCAAGTAATGCGCGCTGTGTGGAGTAGACTCGCTGGACGGAGCCGCCGCGCCCGATTCTGGCTACCGCTCTTTTGTACGCTGGCTGTCCCGATCCACGCCCTCGCAGCCGACCGACTGGCCGAGCCGCTCAGCCTGGCCGATTGCGTAGAGCTGGCCGAGCACAACGCGCCGCTTTTGATGTCCCAGCAGGCACGAGCAGTCGATGCCCAGGCCCAGCTCAGCACAGCCAAGACCCTGCCCAATCCGATCGTCTCCTATCTCGCCCAGGACATCGGGCTTCACAACGCCGCCGGCACTCCGCAGCTCCTTCATCAAGCGATGATCACCATTCCACTTTTGCGCGGCATCGTCACAGCCCAAGAAGCACGCACCGCCAGCGCCCAGCGGGACAGCACCCAGCAGGCGCTCGCAGAGGAACTTCGTCAGCTTCGGCTCGCCGTCGGTCGTGCCTTTTTCGAGCTGCGACTGTACGAACGACTGGTTGCCATCGAACAGCAAGCAGTCGACATCGCGACGGCGCTTCTGCATCAGAACCAGCAGCGCGAGCTGCGCGGGGATGCGAGCGCCTTGGACATCCTACGAGCCCAAGCCGAACAGCTTGATGCGCAGCGCGGGGAAGAGCTGGCGAGCAGACAGCAGCGACTCCTCCAGCTTGCCTTTTCGATTCTGCTCGGGGCGGAGTCACCCCGCCCGATCCAGCTTCGCAACGATAGCCAGCACGACTTCGCGCAACAGATGGAACGGTCTTCCGCTGGCTCGCAAGAGCAGGCTCTGTCCGCGCTCCTGGCACAGACCCACGAGCGACCCGATCTCCGCCAAGCAGTCGCCGAGATCCAGCATGCCGACGCCGCGATCCGACTGGCCCAGCTCCGCAGCGTTCCACTATTCGATCTGCAAGCGTCCGTCGGTGCACGTTTTTCCAATCTGGGCCCAGGTGCGGTGGTCGCTCTCAGTACACCGCTGCCTCTGCTGGACTTTGGGAATGGACCTAGGCAACGGGCACAGTCCCTGCGTCTACAAGCCAAGGCCAACCAGCTTCGCAGCGAGCGCCAAGTCCAGCTCGATATCGCATCCAGCTACCACTTGTGGCAGCGCTCCCGCGACATCCTGCACAAGCGCGCCCGACCTCTGTGCGACGCACGAAGACAAGCGCTCACCGCCACCGAGAAGCAGTTTGCCGCTGGGGTCACCTCGCTGCTCGATCTCATCACCGCGCAGCGCGATCTACTGGCTGCGCAGCGAGCGGAAGCGATGGCCCAGCGCGATGTCGAGGTTTCGCTGTGGCAGTTGCAAATGGCGCTCGGACGCTAGCACGCAGTCGCACCACTTGCATGGTAGAGGTTTTGCGGTGCTCCTATTGCTCATCGAAGATGATGTTCGACTCACCCGAACGCTCTCAGAAGGTCTGGAAGAGGAGCAATTCCTGGTCCATATCTGCGCCGATGGCGAGTCCGGGCTGCGTGCTCTGCGAGAGACTCCGTATGATGTCTGCATCCTCGATGTGAAGCTCCCCAAGCGCGATGGCTTTTCCGTGGTCGCGGCGGCACGACAAGCCGGAGTGAAAACCCCGATTCTGATGCTGACCGCACTCGATACCCTCGCCGATCGTGTGACGGGCCTAGACCAGGGGGCCGATGACTACCTGCACAAGCCGTTCGCGTTTGCCGAGGTACTCGCACGACTCCGAGCGCTGATGCGACGAGGCGGTTTACGTCACGGCGATGTCCTGCGCCGAGGTCTGCTCTCCTTACATCTATCAGCTCATCAGCTTCGCTATGCCGAGCAACCCCTGGAGCTTACTCCGAAGCAGTTTGCGCTACTCGATATGCTATGGCGACACGCTGGGGAAGTGGTGTCTCGGAGCATGCTGCTGTCGAGCGTGTGGGGCTACTCCTACGATCCCGGAACCAACGTGGTCGATGTGCATGTCGCGCAGCTCCGCCGCAAGCTCGATGAGGTCGGTCACGGCTCTCTCATCCGCACCGTGCGAGGAGTCGGCTATGTCGTGGACGAAGCAGCTCACTCCTAAGCTGCACTCCCTACGCGGGCGACTCGCGCTGTTCTACGCAGCGCTGACCACCTGTGTGCTGCTGCTGTTTGCCACGATGATCTACGGCACTGCCGTGTTCATCGAAGAGCAGGAAGACGAACCCATCATCGAAAAAGAGCGTGAGCTGTCAGCGTTTCGACACCTATTGTTTCTGTCGTTAGGTGCGGCCATTCCACTGTCCGTGGTGCTGTCCACGCTGGGCAGCTCGCTGATGACACGCCGCACGGTCAAAGCCCTGTCAGATCTCGTGGAGGTTGCAAGCAAAGTCGGACCCGATCAGCTCAGCCACCGGCTCAAAGAGCATCCCGCCACCGATGCCGAGATCCAGCGCCTCATCCACGTCCTCAATCAGATGCTCGACCGTGTCGATCGCTGCGTCACCAGCTTGCGGCGATTCACCAGCGATGCCGCCCATGAGCTACGAACCCCGCTGGCCGACCTGATGGGACGACTGGAGATCTCGCTGCGACGACCCCGCGACAACCAAGCGCTGCGACTCACCATGGAAGAGACACTGGAAGGGCTCGGACGGCTGATGCGGCTGACCGAGATCCTCCTTACCTTGGCACGGACCGACTCCGGTGAGCTGCCGGTGAGTAAGCGTGCCCACCTCCTGGGTCCGCTCCTCGATGAGGTGCTCGGCCTCTACGAAGGGGTCGCCGCCGAAAGCGGGGTCTTGCTTCGGATGGAATGTGATCCACGGCACCACATCGAAACCGACGCACTCCTATTCCATCGTGCGCTCGCCAACCTGGTCGAAAACGCCATCAAGTTTTCTCCCCCAGGTGGCGTGGTGGTGGTGAAAGCCGAACCGACCGAGCCCGCAGACTCGGCGCGGGAAGGCTCCGACAGGGAGCTACAGGTGGTCGTCACCGACAGCGGACCAGGACTTGGCGACGAAGACCCGGAGCGCCTGTTTGCGCGCTTCTACCGAAGCCCGAGCCACCGGGGCAGTATCGACGGGTTCGGACTCGGCCTGGCGCTCACCCGCTCGTTTGTGACCGCACTCGGCGGCACCGTTGAGCTACGCAGCACCCCACGCGGCACCACAGCCACTGTCCGCCTGCCTCAACCCGTCCACTAAGGCTGCTCGGTCAGGCCCGCCCGGCTGCTGCTAGCACCCCGGCTTTTCGGTACAGATCCCGGTGCGCGGTGTGGCCGAGCCTGCCCCAATCGCACACCAGCTTGGCATCCCCGCAGGCAGCCCGCTTATCTTGTACGGTGACTCCCCCGTGCCGAGCCAGTACGGATGCGCAAACACGAACTCCCAGAACGCCGCGTACTTGGTCATCATCGCCGGAGCATCGAGCGGCGGCTCGGCATGGCCGCAGTTGTGGACGCACTCGACAAAAAAGTGGCCGTCTTTGACTAGCTGCGTCTCCAGTGCCTTCGATGCCGTCTGAAAGTTGACCAGCCCCAAGCAGTTGTCCATCGCTCCGCCCCACAGCACCAGCATCGGTAGCTTGCGCGCCGGGTTTCCCCACTTCTTGGCAACGCCTTCCACGCCACCCGACAGCGACAACGCCGACGCCAAGTACTGGTTACGCCCCGTCGCCAATTGATCGGTAAACAGCGCCCCGGCGCTCACGCCAACCGACGACACGCAGTTGTTATTGACGTTGAACTGAGCTGCCGCACAGGCCAGCATGTCGTCAAAGAAGCGGTACTCCTCTTCCTGCCGTGCCGCTGTCACCAGCACGTCGAACGGCCACTTCCAGGTGATGTCCCCCTTGGCTTCCGGCAGGATCGCCAAGAACCGCTGCGAGTCGACTGCCGCCTGGACCTCGCCTTTCTTCAAAAACGAGTCCGCGCTGCCCCCCAGCCAGTGCCACATAAACACCACCGGCAGTTTTTCCCCCGGCATCACTCCCTTGGGCACCGCCAGCAGGAAGGTTCGCGACTTCCCCGAAGAGACGATCGTGTTTTTGCCCGGCATAAGGCTGGGACAGGTTCCCGAATAGACCGGAGGTGGCGGCGCAAGCTTGGCACCCACCGGCGGCGTTTGATCGCACAGCCGACGCATCGTCATGCCGCCATCGCTTGGCGCTAGATCGCTCATCGACAGGTCTCGGCTGCCGCTCGGCTCGCACTTCCCCCCCATGCAGCTTGCTGCCGGCCCACAGTCCGTGCCGCAGGCCCCACAGTTGCGGGAGTCGGTGCTCACATCGACGCACGCCCCACCACACATGGTGCAGCTCGCCGCATCGTCACTGCCCGTCCCGGCATCCCCTGCATCAGGCTTTCCGGCTGGTGCATCACAGGCCGTGACTCCCAGCAGCCCCACAGTCCACAGCAGCAGAGAAACTCTCAGTACACCCGCTTGCGTACGACCCATCGCAGTCACCTCGCTTGGGAGGCAACGTTCCCAAATGAGCAGAATCGCAGTCAAGCCGGAAAGCGTGCGCGGCGGGTCGCTTAGAAAATCACGAGCGCGGTCAGGATGGCCGACAGCACAGCCAGTCCAACCGCAATCCCGATGAGGATCGGCAGCGGCAAATCGGCCAGCCTCTGAAGTCCCGATGCAGGAGCGGCGGGCGCAAGTCCTTGGCCGCTGGCACCGGAAGTCGGCGTACTCGCCGATGGTGCTAGTCCTTGACCGCTTGGGCTTGGAGAGCTTGCGGCGGAAACAGGTGGCTCACCATCAGGGGTCGGCACGGAAATGTTGGCAGCCTTGGCCAGCCCCTGAAGCTGGTCCCCCAGCATGTTCGGCGTCTTGCCCGCCAGCATGTCTTGCAGGGCCTTTTTCGGATCGATGGTTGGTAGCACCATCGACACCGGGCTCTGCGCGATCTGGGCCTTCTTGTTCGCGAGCGAAGGCACGGGCGGCGGCGGCCCAGGGGGCTTCGACTCCGGGGCCTTCATGTCGTTGCTAGTGGGGTCTTCGACTTCGTCGAGGTCTTCTTCGATGTCGAGGTCTTCAATGTGCGCGTAGTTGTCGGCGAGCTTGCTCTGCTCGGCGACGTGCTGGTTCTCCGGCTGCGTCAGCTCACCCGCGGCAATGCGACGAACCAGGTCTTCTTGCTCTTTGATCTCGGCCTGGAAGTTGGATTCCAGAAAGCGCGACAGATCGAGAGGCCGACCCTTCAGACCCGAGCGTCGCATCGCCAGCTCAAGCGCCTCTTGCATCGCCTCAGCGGTCGGGTAGCGATCGTCCCGATTGCGGGCCAGCGCCTTCAAGATCACGTCAGCGACCTGACGAGACACAGCCTGCGACACCGAGCACGGGTCGGGTACTTCACCCTTCTGAATTGCTTCGTAGGTCTCGATCGGCGTGGCACGCTTGAACAAGCGACGCGAGGTACACAGCTCGAACAAGATGACGCCGAGCGCGAAGATATCGGTGCGGCGGTCCACCTTCTGGCCGGTGCACTGCTCGGGGCTCATGTACGAAAACTTGCCCTTGACCATGCCCGCCTGGGTCTTTGTCTCCCGGCCTTCCGCTTTCGCGATGCCGAAGTCGACGACCTTGACGAAGCCTTCGTAGGTCAAAAGCAGGTTCTGCGGTGACACGTCACGGTGGATGATGCCAAGCGTGTCGGTGTCCGACAGCTTGGTCTCATGGGCGTGGTGCAGGCCCGCGCAGGACTGAAGCATGATGCCACAGGCGATGTTCTGCGGCACCTCCCCCAGGCGCTGCGTGGACAGCTTGCCAATCTGGGCGATGGATAGACCGGACACGTACTCCATGGCGATGAAGTACTGGCCGTCGACTTCGCCCAGCTCTAGCACCTGGACGATGTTCGAGTGGTTTAAGCGGGCGTTGATCCGCGCCTCATCCAGAAACATCTGGACGTAGTCTTTGTCCTTCGCCAAGTCGGCGAGCAGTCGCTTGACCACCACCAGCTTGGAAAAGCCATCCGATCCATCCATTCGGGCCAGATAGATCTCGGCCATTCCACCGGTCGCCAGGTGGGCGAGCAGCTCGTACTTGCCGAACTTGGGATTAAAGGACAACTGGTCCAGGAGCTAGACCTCCATGATTTCGGCCTGCTTCTTATCGGCAATCCCGTCGATCTTCTCGATCGCCTTGTCGATAACGGCCTGGATCTTTTTGAGCCCTTGCTCAACGTCGTCTTCAGTAATCTCGCGATCTTTGCCAGCTTGCTCCAAAAGCTCGCGAGCATCTCGACGGCAGTTGCGGACCGCCACCCGGGCGTCCTCGCCGATCCGCTTGACGACCTTGGTCAGCTCCTTGCGTCGCTCCTGGGTGAGCGGCGGAATCGGTAACCGTACGATCTCGCCATCGGAGCTTGGGTTTACGCCCAGCCCCGCGTCTCGAATCGCTTTCTCAATGTCTGGAATGATTCGCTTTTCCCAGGGCTTAACGACGATCAGCCGTGGGTCAGCGACACTGACCGACGCAACCTGATTGAGCGGCGTCGGTGTGCCGTAGTAGTCGAGCCGAATGCCATCCAGCATGTTGCTGTTGGCGCGTCCGGTACGAACTTTGGCAAGCTCGCGCTGAAAAGCATCCATTGCCTTGGCAATGTCGTCATCCAGGCTCTTTAGGACATCGCTTACCATGCTCATGAATCCTCTCTTTTTGGCTATTTTCCGTCAAGAGGCCTACGTTTACGGCACGCCCGGCACGCCGCAGGCGAGGCTAGTCGACGCGTGTGCCAATGGACAGGTCGCCACAGACAACCCGCCCGATGTTGCCGCTGTTCTGTAGGTTAAAGACAATGACCGGCAGCTTGTTATCGCGACAGAGCGCGATCGCCGTCGAGTCCATGACTTGCAGGTTTCGCTGCAAGACCTCAAGGTAGGTCACTCGTTCGTAGCGAACGGCGTCGGCATGCTTGACCGGATCGCGGTCGTAGATGCCATCGACTTTGGTGGCCTTAAGCAGCACTTCGGCGTGGATCTCCATCGCTCGCAGGGCTGCGGCCGTGTCGGTGGTGAAGTAGGGGTTGCCAGTGCCCGCCGCAAAGATCACGACCCGCCGCTTTTCCAGATGACGAATCGCCCGACGCCGAATGTACGGCTCGCACAGTTCCTTCATCTCGATCGCCGACAGCACGCGGGTTGGCAGGCCCATCTGCTCGATCGCATCCTGCATCGCCAGCGCGTTCATCACCGTCGCCATCATGCCCATGTAATCGGCAGAGGCGCGGTCCATGCCGTGCTGGGTTGACGCCGAGACGCCGCGAAAGATGTTGCCGCCGCCAATGACCAAGGTGACTTCGACGCCCATGTCGTGGACGCCCTTCACCTCGGCAGCCAAGCGATGAAGTGTGGCGGGGTCGATGCCGTACTGGCCCTTCCCCATCAGCGCTTCGCCCGACAGCTTGAGGAGAATACGCTTATAAACCGGAGCTTCGGCGCTTGGCTGGGTCATGGATTGCCCTTAGGCCTTCGCGGTGGCGGCCACCTGAGCGGCGACTTCTTGAGCGAAGTCCTGCTCTTTCTTCTGCAGTCCGTCACCCAGCGTGTAGCGGGTGAACCGACGGATGGTGATTTTCTCACCGGTCTTGGCGGTCAGCTCAAGCTGGATGGTGCGGATGTCCTTGCTCGGGTCTTTGACGAACTCTTGGTCGAGCAAGCAGATGTCCTTCTTCCACTTGGCCAGAGCACCGTCGATCATCTTGGCGATGATGTTGTCCGGCTTGCCCTTGCCGGCCTCTTTGGCCTTTTCCGTTTGGAAGGCGCGCTCACGCTCGATGAGCGCTGCCGGAATCTCCTCGTCCGTCACGAACTGAGGGAACGGATCGCGACCGGCAATGTGCATCGCGACATCCTTGCAGAAGTTCTTGAAGTCATCGGTGCGCGCCACGAAGTCGGTCTGGCAGTTGACTTCGAGCAGGACGCCGATCTTGCCACCCATGTGGATGTAGGACGAGACAGCGCCTTCCGTGGCGACCCGGCCTTGCGCAGCGGAGCTGGCAGCCTTGGTGATGCCTTTCTTGCGCAGCCAGTCGGCGGCCTTGTCCATGTCGCCCGCCGCTTCTTCGAGCGCCTTCTTACAGTCCGCCATACCGGCGAGGGTACGTTCGCGTAGTTCTTTCACCAGTGCCGCAGTGATCTGGGCCATGTGGAGTCTCCTTGAAATAGAGGTAGAGCCCCGCAGGTGGAAAGGCTCAGCTTTTCTGCGGGGCAGCATCGCAGGTTGCGAAGAAGGTCTACTCTTCTTCGCTCGACAGCATCACCGAAGTCGGCGTGGCGGCGGCAGCCGGGGTGCCACGAAGCCCGCCACGGTTCTTTCGCATCTCGACGCGGGGAGCCGGAGCGCCCGGAGCGGCAGCGGCTTGCTTGCGCTCGCCACCGTGTCCGCCCTCATCGCGGCTGTGCGATGCAGCGCGCTCACGACCCAGGCGAGCACCGACCACACAAGCGTCGGCAATCTTGCCCGTGAACAGCTTGATGGCGCGAATCGCGTCGTCGTTGCCGGGGATCACGTAGTCAATGACGTCGGGATCCGCGTTGGTGTCGGCGATTGCAATGACCGGGATCTCCAGCTTGCGCGCTTCGGAGATGGCGATGTGCTCTTTCTTGGCGTCGATCACGTAGATGGCCGACGGCAGTTCGGTCATGTTCTTGATACCGCCGAGCGCTTTTTCAAGCTTGTCGCGCTCGCGCATCTTCATCAGCACTTCCTTCTTCGCGAGCCGCTCAAGGGTGCCGTCCTCGGCCATCTTCTCGAGGTTTTTCAGACGGTCGATCGAGCCCTTGACGGTGCGGAAGTTGGTCAGCGTGCCGCCGAGCCAGCGGTTGGTGACGTGGAACTGGCCACCGCGCAGCGCTTCCTGCTGCATGACTTCCTGCGCCTGCTTCTTCGTACCGACGAACAGCAGCGAGCCGCCCTGCGACACCGTGTTCACGATGAAGTTGAAGGCGCGGTTGAACAGCCGCACGGTGTGCTGCAAGTCGATGATGTGGATGCCGTTACGGGCCCCGAAGATGTAAGGCTTCATCTTGGGGTTCCAGCGCTTGGTCTGGTGACCGAAGTGGACACCGGCCTCCAGAAGCTGCCGCATCGTGATGGGAGCCTCGGGGTTGTCGGCTGAAAGTTCCTGGCTTACGACTTCGCTCGGTGTATCGCTCATCTTGTCTCCTTCGTTTGGTCCTCCGCCTTGACCGATGGCAACAGCCACCGACGCGCAATCACCGGTGAAACCGGCACGAAGACGCGCACTTACCCAAGGCGTGTGTGATTTGAATCAACCAAAAGCCTTGAGTGCTTATCACGACGGCGCTGTAAAACGCAAGCGTCTCCGAGGACTTACCGGCGCAGCCAAGCGGCCACCACGCGCAAGCGACTGCAAGGACTTCGCAGTGCACCCAAGGCCGCCACAACCATCGGTTCTCGCGCCACAACCATCGGTTCTCGCGCCACAACCATCGGTTCACCCGCCACAACCACTGGTTCTCGCGTCACAACCACTGGTTCTCGCGTCACAACCACTGGTTCTCGCGCCACAACCACTGGTTCTAGCGCCACAACCATCGGTTCTCGCATCACAACCACTGGTTCTCGCGCCACAACCACTGGTTCTAGCGCCACAACCATCGGTTCACCCGCTACAACCATCGGTTCACCCGCTACAACCACTGGTTCACCCGCTACAACCACTGGTTCACCCGCTACAACCACTGGTTCACCCGCCACAACCATCCGTTCTCGCGCCACAACCATCGGTCGTCAGGGGACCAAAAGGGCTAGGAAAGCGACAGCATCTTGTCGATCGGGGCCTTGGCGGCCAACCGCAGGTCTTCAGCAAGAATCAGCTCGGGCGTAAGGTCGCGCAGCGCCAGGTACACCTTCTCGGGTGTGTTGAGGCGCATGTGCGGACACTCGTTGCAAGCGCAGCCGCCTTCGGCAGGAGCTGCAATGAACGTCTTGTGCGGTGCCCGCTTCTGCATCTCGTGAATCACGCCGGGCTCGGTGACGATGATAAGCTCGGTGGCTGCCGAATCGACCGCGTACTTGATCAGCGCGGAGGTCGAGCCGACAAAGTGCGCGTGCGCCAAGATCCGCTCCTCGCACTCGGGATGCGCCAAGACATGGGCGTTCGGGTGATCCAGCTTGAGCCGGACCAGCTCGCGTTCGCTGAAGATCTCATGGACCTGACACGAGCCTGGATAGACCACCATATTGGTCCGCCCGGTCTTCTTCATCAGGTAGCGCCCGAGGTGCTGATCAGGCGCAAACAAGATCGGCTGTTCCGGCGGATAGGAGCGAAGGATGCGCTCGGCGTTCGAGGACGTGACGATACAGTCCGACATCGCCTTGACCGCCGCCGAGCAGTTGATGTAGCTGACCGTGACGTAGCCCGGATACTTGCGCTGATAGGCGGCGAGCTGCTCGGGTCGACAGCCGTCCGCGAGCGAGCACGAGGCCGCCAGATCGGGGACGAGCACGGTGCGGCTCGGGTTCAAAATCTTGGCGACCTCGGCCATGAAGTGAACCCCCGCAAACAGGATGACGTCGGCCTGGGTCTTCTGGGCGGCCTGCGCTAGCTGGAGTGAGTCGCCCACAAAGTCAGCTAGATCCTGAATCTCTGAATCTTGGTAGTAGTGCGCCAGCAGGACGGCGTTGCGCTCTTTCTTGAGACGCAAGATTGCGGTGTCGAGGTCCGAGGGAATCGGCAGCGAGGGCCGAGGCTTCGTTGAGATAGGGACGAGCGGTTCCATGGTTTTACGGCTCTTTCACGCGGCACGGATGGTAGCATTCGCGCATGGCCAACGTCCTCATTATCGACGACAACGAGACGATGCGCGAAGGAGTGGCCCAGGTCGTGCGCAGAATGGGCCACAAGGTCTGCGCCACGTCGTCGGGCACCGAGGCGCTTACCATCTTCAAGAAGAGCCCCGCCGACTTCGTCATCACCGACCTCAAGATGAACGGCATGGATGGCCTAGAAGTCCTGCGCCGGATTCGCGAGGTCGACCCGGACTGTCCCACGCTACTGATGACTGCGTACGGCACCGTGGAAGCAGCAGTCGAAGCCATGAAGCTGGGTGCGATGGACTTTCTGACCAAGCCGTTTTCACCGGAGCTGGTCCGGCTCAAGGTTGAACGCGCCCTGGAGTTGCGAGCAGCGCGGCGGATGAGCGAGCGGTTGCGCGCCGAAAACGACCAACTCCGCGAAGGCGACGCCGACAAGCATCAAGACCTGATCGGCACGACCGAAGCGATGCGCAAGCTGCTGGAGCAGATCGGCAAGGTCGCCAAGACGGACGCCTCAGTCGCCATCTACGGCGAGTCCGGGACCGGCAAAGAGCTGGTCGCCCGCGCCATCCACAACCTAGGTCGCCGCAGCCAAGGCCCGTTCATCAAGGTCAACTGCGGTGCGCTCGCCGAGACGTTGCTGGAGAGCGAGCTGTTCGGGCACGAGCGCGGCGCGTTCACCGGAGCGATCAAGCGGAGACTCGGACGACTGGAGCTGGCCGACGGCGGCACGCTGCTGCTCGATGAGATCGGTGAGATTTCCCCGGCGATGCAGGTCAAGCTACTGCGGGTGCTGCAAGAAGGCACCTTCGAGCGGGTCGGTGGCGAGCACACGATCAAGGTCGATCTGCGGATTTTGTCCGCGACCCACCGCGATCTGCCAAGGCTCATCAGCGAGGGCAAGTTCCGCGAAGACCTGTTCTATCGACTGCAAGTGGTACCGCTGGCTGTCCCCGCGCTGCGCGAGCGACGCGCCGACATTGCTGAGCTATGCCGCCACTTCATCGTCAAGCACGGCCCGCGCTGTAACCCCTCGGTGACGGCGATTGCGGAAGATGCCCTGACCCGTTTGTACGCCTATTCCTGGCCCGGTAACGTGCGAGAGCTGGAAAACGTGGTGTCGCAAGCGATGGTGTTCTGCGAAGGCAGCACCATCACCGCTGCCACCCTGCCCGCCCATATTCGTGGCGAGGAGGCCCCAGCACGCAGCGGCACCGATCTCGCCAGCTTGGACCTGCCGAGCGGCGGCATGGCGTTGCCCGAGATCCTCGACGACCTAGAGCGGCAGCTCATCCTGAAAGCCTATCGCGAGGCCAAGGGCGTCAAGACCGAGACGGCGCGCCTGCTCGGCATCAAGCCAAGCGCGCTGTACTACAAGCTAGACAAGTATCGGATTGCGTAGCGCTACCCAGTGCCCATCCAGCACTAGCCGATGAGGAGGCCACCATTGACGCGGACGACCTGGCCGGTGATGTAGCTGGCGCGGGGTGAGGCCAGGAAGGCGACCGCTTCGGCGACGTCTTCGGGGGCCCCAATCCGTCCGAGCGGAATCTGCGCGGTCAGCTTCTGGCGGGCCTCGCCCTGGACGTGCTGCTGGGTCATGTCGGTCTCGATGAAGCCGGGCGACACGGCGTTG
>CALLYL010000414.1 GCA_937859535.1 uncultured Myxococcales bacterium | reverse complement strand
TTGGGGGTGGTCCTGACCGCCTCCAAACTGGGTAGCGAGGAGTTTGGGGGTGGTCCCGACCACCTGGCAACTGGGTAACGAGGTGTTAGCAGCCGGCGTAGCGGCTGGCTACTCGGCTTGGTTTGGGGACCACTTGGCGAGCTGGCCGAGGGCGGTTTCGACGTCTAGCTGGCTGACTTCGGTGAGCACGGCTTCGTGCATGCGGTCGAGCTGCTCCAGGTGCTGCGCCGAGCAGAGGATCTCGTAGACCTCTGCCGAGATGCTGCCGAAGCGGGACTTGAAGGCCTTGCCGATCGTCATGGCGTGACCGGACAAGCCACCGGTCGCCAGGTCGTCAAACAGGCTGCGGAACCTTGAATCGTCGAGTACGTCGTCGCGGACGAAGAGTTGGTAGCCGTTTTCGACTTTGCGGACCCGGAGTCCATCCGAAAAGCTGCGCCGCAGGACGCCATCGCTACGTCGGATCTGGATGTTCCAGCTCTGTCCGTCCTCGCTGGGGGCATCCGCCGGTACAAAGCTCACCTGATGACCCAGTGACATCGGCAGCTCGATCCGGGTCGGGTAGTGCGCCCGCTCGTTGGAATCGCGAACCTCGAAGCGCGAGGTCTTGGGCTTTTCAGCCCATAGGCGCTTGCGCGCAGTGTCTGCGACTCACAGGCACAAAAGAACCGTTAGCTTTTCAATGGCCTCGTACAGATCGCGCATGAAATGGTCCCCTCATCATTTCGCCACAGGTCCACGCAGCACTCGAGGAACTGAGCCAGACTGCCCGATACTTTCGCACGGTTTGTGACCTGGAACCTAGCGCTTTGCGGGAGCGGGCGGCTGGTCGTCTGGGCGACGAAACAGAGCACCGAGTAGGGCGGCTGCCAGCCGATACAGGTCGAGCAGGACGCGTGGCACGGCCCAGGAGAAAAAGCCGATGATCGGGCTGTGGAAGACCGCGTTCCTTTCGTCAGCCACCCCCGCTTCGATCGAAGGTACGGCTTCCAGCAGTAGATGGGCCTTGGGACAGTTCAGGGACTGCTTGACACAGGCTTGCTGTACCGCCGTCTCGAACCCGCTCGACTGGAAGCCGGGGGGGGTAATGCCCAGCGGGGCGCGGTTGGGAAACTGCTTGCAGCCCATCGGGAAGCCGGGCGAGCAGGTGACCCAGGCGTGGATCGGGTCGCTTGGTTGCCAGTCGGGACCAACGAGCGGGGCCACATGGTAGGTGGACCGGGTGGTACCGCCGCTCTTGCTGCGTCCGATGGTGACATGGCGGTAAGCCAGGTCTTTGCGGATCCCCAGCCACTCGGGCAGCTTGAGGACTCGACCTGTGGACGATCGGGCGGCCTGCGACAGCGAGCGGATCTCTTGCGGTGTGGCCAAGGAGAGGTGGACGTATTCCCCGCCGGCCATGGAGGTCATCATGACCGGGATCGAGCCGACCAGGACCGCCCAGCCGTCTAGGTACTCCTCGTATCGGCCCAGGGCATAGGCGGACAGAGCGAGCCAGGCGATGACCGCGCCGAACATCGCGAGAAACCACGGCAGCACCACGCTCAGGGCCAGCCCGACGGTCCACAGCGCAGCGAAGAACAGCAGGTTCAGGCCAAGGCGCTTGGCGAGTCGGACCAGGTGCAGCAGGAAGATTCCCCCGAATCTCACTTCCTGATTGTCCTACAGAGACAGGGCCAAAAAGAACGGCATTGCTTCGTTCATCAGATCGAGGCTCGGGTCGAGCTGTTTGCCAATGCCTTCGGTGACGGCGATCGCGATGTTGACCATGGTGAAGGTGGCGTTGACGCGGACGCGGTAGCGGCGAAGGATCTGGAGCATCTCGTAGACGACCTTGGCGACCTCGACCTCGCCGAGTCGTTTGCCGTGGAGCCGGTCGACGAAGCCCTGGATGGCCTGCTCGAAGCCGGCGCGGTCGCGGACGTAGGGGGAGGGGCTGTGGGTGACCATGATCTCGGCCATGGTGTGGCCATCGCCGCGTGCCCAGGCCGCGAAGTAGCGGGCAAAGGCGAGGCGGTGGGTGTCGTCCATCTCGGCGACCAGCCCCAGGTCGAGCAGGGCCACCTGGCCGTCTTGGGTGACGAGCAGGTTGCCGGGGTGGAGGTCGGCGTGGACGAAGCCGTCGGCAAAGATCATCTTGAGCATGATCCGAAAGCCCAGCTCTCCCAAGGCGCGGCGCTCGGGCTGGCTGCCACCAGTGTCGAGGATCTTTTTGCCTTCGATAAAGTCCATGGTGAGGACGCGGCGGCTGCATAGCGGGTCGAAGAGCTTGGGGACGATGACCTGCGGCTCGGCGGCGAAGTTGCGGGTGAAGCGGCGGTTGTTCTCGGCCTCGATGGTGAAGTCGAGCTGCATGGCGATGGCGCGCCCGAACTGCTCGACGCTTTCCAGGGGGGCCAGGGTGCGCAGCGAGGGGAGCAGCTCCAGCAGGCGGGCGTAGAACGACATCACCGACAGGTCGAAGGCGCACAGCTCCTCGATATCGGGACGACGAACCTTGACGGCGACGACCTGACCATCGGCCAGGCGGGCGCGGTGGACCTGGGCGACCGAAGCCGAGGCGATCGGGACCGGGGAAAACTCGCGAAACAGGGTGGAGACGGGCTGGCCGAAGTCCTCGTGGATGGTGCGCTCGACCTGGGAATACGGGAACGGACCGACGTCGTCTTGCAGGCGCGACAGGGCGACGATGACGTGAGGGGGGAGCAGATCAGGACGGGTCGACATGATCTGCCCGACCTTGATGAACGTGGCCCCGAGTCGGCGGAACAGGCTCAGCACGGACTCGGCGAACAGGGCTTGGCGGTCGGCCAGGCTTCGTCCGGTGATGCGCATCCCCAGATAGCTCACGCCGAAGCGCAGGGCGGTTTCGACGAGCAGCAAGCAGATGACAAGCGCCCGCGCAAACAGGCGGAGCTTCTGCTGGAGGGAGTTCATGCGCGAATTATACGGACTCTCGGGTCGTTTGGCGTTATCGCGGCGGGGTGGTGACCAGCATCATCTTTCGAGGGCCGGTGATCTCGGCGTTGTCTACTTCGAGCAGCACTTGGTCGGGCGGGTAGTTGGGGATCATGCGGGAGACTTGCAGCAGGGAGAGCAGGGCGACCGGGCCGGTGAGCAGGCTCTGGGCGGTGAGCCGCTCGGGGTCGATGAGGGAGATGCGGTTGTGATCCCCAACGGTCGCAAGGTTGTCGTTGGCGATCAGGCGTCCATCGCCAAGGACGTTGTAGTAACCGACGTTGTCGGCGAGTCGGGTGATGGCGGCGGTGGCATCGGGCTCGCGGCGGTCGAAGCTGCGGAGCTGACCGAGCCGGCGGAGGGTGGCCGCGTTTTCCTTGTAATAGACGTGGTGGCAGTCGGGGGAAAAGCGGACATCACGGCCTCGCTCCATGAAGCGGCGGCCCTGGATGTAGCCGTCGCCGACCCCGCGACCGTAGCGCTCGGCGGGATCCAGCGAATACGCGAGTGCGCCGTCGTCACATAGGGCAAAGAGCTGCTGGCCCAGGAAGTTGGTGAGGACAACCGGGGGAGAAGTGCCGCTCGTGGCTGCTTGGCGGAGCTGATCGCCAACGTAATATAGGACGTTGGTTTGGGCGCTGCCGCTCCAGTCGGAAGGACGGCAGGGCTCGCGGTCGATGAGCTGGACCGGTCCCTCCCCAGGGATGAGCGGTACGCGGCGCAGACCGTCCCAATCACAGGTCAGAATCGCCTTGGCATCGAGGTCGGTGCCGATGATGGCACCGTCAGCAGACAGCCGCACGCCAAGGTAGCGAGCGCGCTTCTGGCCGACATCATAGAGCAGCGGCAATCCATCGGGATCCACGAAGAGCTGACCGCTCTTGGTGGAGGCCCCCCAGTAGACGATGCCAAGGTTTATCGTCTCGCCGGTGTCCAGGTAGTAAGCGCGGGTGGTGATGTCGCCGCCGAGGATGTACGGGGCTGCGCCGCCGCCGTCCGCCTCGATGCTTTCATCGCCAGCAGGTTATCACCGAAAATCAGCCGGTTGTCGAAGATGTCGTTCTCCGATACGCGCTGCTTGGCGTGATAAGACTTTTCAGTATCCTCAAGCAGAATACGCGGCTCCAGTTTGGGGCGTTTCTCCTTCCCA
>CALLYL010000413.1 GCA_937859535.1 uncultured Myxococcales bacterium | reverse complement strand
GTGCTATTGGCCGCACACAACGTTGGAGTGCTCCACCGAGACATCAAACCCTCCACTGTCATGCCCGTCGAGCACTGCCGACCGGCTTCCACTTTCCAGAGTGAGGCAGGCGGGGAAGCTCGTACGCTGCTGGCTCGTCGTCGGAAGTTCCGCCCTAGGATGTGTACCCGTACAGTGAGGAACCGAGGCGAATCGGTGACCATGATTCGCGTGGCCGGGATGCAGACCCCTGCGGCGGGAGTGGTGAAACGCCCGTATCTGTGATACCGAAATCGCCATGGGACGTATTTTCGAAACACGCAAGGCGACGATGTTCGCCCGCTGGAACAAGATGGCCAAGGTGTTCACGCGCCTGGCCAAGGAAATCACCATCGCGGTCAAGTCGGGAGGGCCGAACCCGGACAACAACCCGGGGCTGCGCCGCTGCATCCAAAACGCTCGGGCCGCCAACATGCCAAAGGACAAGGTCGACGGTGCCATCAAGCGCGCCAGCGGACAGGATCAAAAGGAATATCAAGTGGTCCTGTATGAAGGCTACGCGCCGCATGGTATCGCAGTGCTCGTCGAAACGGCGACCGACAACGTGGTACGTACCGTCGCCAACGTTCGGATGCACTTCAAGGATTACGGCGGCAACATGGGCAACACTGGATCGGTGGCCTTCATGTTTAACCGCATGGGGGTCTTCCGGTTGTCGCCCGAAGGGATCAACCAAGACGAGCTCGAACTCGACCTGATCGACCACGGACTCGAGGAGATTGGCGAGGGCAAGGGCGAAAAGGGCGAGCCGCAGCTCATCATTCGTTGTGCGTTCAACGACTTTGGCAAAATGCAGGCGGCGATCGAAGAGCGAAAGCTGAACGTGCTGTCGGCCGAGCTGGAGTACATTCCCCAGAACATGACCGAGCTTCCGGAAGACAAGGCCCAGGAAGTCCTCAAGCTAGTCGATGAGATGGAGCAGGACGAAGACGTTCAGCGCGTCTTCCACAACCTTGCCTAACGCGCTCGCTGCCACGTGATCCTGATCGGACTGCCGGACATGGATGTTCCCTTGACAGCACTCGCGTGACTTGGGAACCATGTAACATGCAGCAGCTCGGCGGACTCGACGCCTTCTTCCTCAACATTGAGCGCAACGCCTGCCCAATGCACGTTGGTGGGGTCGTCATTTTGGAACCACCACCAGGAGAGCGGCCCGAAGAGGACGACGGCGGCTTTCGGCGAGTCGTTCGCCACATCGACAGTCGACTCGGGCTGATTCCTCCGCTGCGTCGTCGGTTGCTCTCGGCCCCACTCGACCTGGACCTGCCGTACTGGATCGAAGATCCCGACTTTGATCTGGTCCACCATGTCAAACACCGAGCGCTGCCGAGCCCCGGTAGTGACCGACAGTTGTGCGACTTGGTCTGCGAGCTGGCCAGCACCCGCCTCGACCGCAGCCTGCCACTGTGGGAGCTGCACTATGTCGAGGGCCTGAAAGGGGGACGGGTCGCAGCGATTACCAAGATGCACCACGCGGCCATCGATGGCGTATCCGGTGCTGAGATTCTCGGCAAACTGCTCGATGTGACGCCGACGCCTCGGCCAGTCCCTCCGATCGCGCCTTGGGTTCCCGATGTGGTGCCGGACCTGACCGAGCTGTCGTGGAAAACCCTGCGCTCCTTGGCTCGTCGTCCGGGCGCTGCCGCAGAGCTTCTGCGAAAAACCTGGCCGATCCTTGTGTCTGCTGGCAAGGAGGCGTGGGAGAGCCGTAGACCGACTCCTGGCATCGCTGCACCGTTTGGTCTTGCCGGTGAAGCGCCCCGTACGCGCTTCAATCGGCTGATCGGTGCGCGTCGTTCGTACGCGTTTGGTACCCTGCCGCTCCCCGATCTGAAGGCGATCAAAAACGCGCTGTCGACTACCTTGAATGATGTGGTGCTGGCGGTATGTGCCGAGGCGTTGCGCCGTTATTTGCTAGAGAAAGGTGAAATGCCGAGCCGACCACTGGTCGCAGGCGTGCCGATGTCGACCCGCAACGAGGCGCAGCAAGGCCAAGGCGGCAACCAGGTGATCTTCCTGCGGGCCTCCTTGCATACCGATGAGGCCGACCCGCTGCTTCGACTAAAAAAAATCAGCCAGGAGATGGCCGTGGTGAAGGAACGAACCCGCGCGCTCCCGGCGAACCTGATGGGCGACTGGGCGGAGCTTCCGGCACCGGCGCTCATGGCGCAGGCGGCCCGCTTGTACGAAAACTTCGGAATCCAGGACTATCTATCGCCGACCTTCAACGTCGTGATCTCAAACGTTCCTGGTCCAGCGGTCCCACTGTACTTTGCCGGGATGCGGGTGCAGTCGAATCACCCAGTGAGCATTCCCTACCATGGTCTGGGCTTTAACATCACGCTGATGAGCTACCGAGGCCAGCTAGATTTCGGATTGACCGCCGACCGTGATTCTGTGCCCGACATCAGTCACTTTGGCGAGCTACTGACCGACTCACTGCGCACCCTGCGCGAGCACGCCACTGGGCCATTGAGCAAGTAACAAGGAAGTCGCAGATGCCTCAAGTCACGGCAAACGGCTTGCAACTGGAGTACGAAACCCTGGGCGATCCAAAGGCCCCACCGGTTCTGCTGATCATGGGGTTGGGCGCGCAGCTCATTCGCTGGCCGGACGCTTTTTGCCAGGGGCTACTCGATGGTGGCTACCGTGTGATCCGGTATGACAACCGCGACATTGGTTTGTCGAGCAAGCTCTCGGGACGGGCGAAGCTGGGACAGGAGGCGGCGCGGGCTCTGCTGGGTCTGCCGGGCAGCCCTCCCTATACGCTCTTTGACATGGCGGATGACGCGGCGGGACTGCTCGATGCGCTCTGTGTGCCGAGCGCGCATGTCATCGGTGCCTCGATGGGCGGAATGATCGGTCAGATCCTGGCGGCCCGCCACGCCACCCGGGTTCGCCAGTTTGTTTCGATCATGTCGACGAGTGGGAGTCGCTCTCTGCCGGGCCCGAATCTGGCACTGCGATTCCAGCTACTCAAACCGGCTCCGAAACATGACCGTCCGGCGCGGATCCGACATGTGATGAACGTGATGCGTATGGTGGGGAGCGTCGCTTATCCGCGTGATGAGGCGGCACTGCGTGCCCAGGTCACCCGAGAGCTGGAGCGCAGCGACCATCCGGCGGGATTTTTGCGCCAGTTGGCGGCGATCCTGGGCTCTCCCTCTCGCTTGCCGCTCTTATCAAGCATCAAAGCGCCCACCCTGGTCATCCATGGCAGCGATGATCCGCTGATTCCCGTGGCCGCAGCCCACGACCTGAAGCGACGCATTCCCAACGCCGAGCTGGAGATACTCCCAGGCATGGGCCATGAGCTGCCCGCTGCACTCTGTGCGCAAGTCATCACTCGAATTCTGAAACACCTAAGCAATGGACCATCGTAGCGTCTGCCGCTGCATCCAACGCTTCAGCTTTGATGCGTCCGCCCCGCTCTGGGGACAAAGGGATTCCTGGGGTTGGCGCTAGCGGTTTCGATAAGCTGAGCCAGCAGTGCCTCTCCCTGGCAGGTCATTTGATCGAGTAGGCCGATTCGGTCGGTATCGGCAGTGGACTGGGCCCCCGAAAGAACCAGCAATCCCCAGACTGCGGTAGCGGTCAGCAGAGACAGCGTCCACCTCTCGCGGGGACGCGAGGACAGCAGATAATCAATCCGTCGCTGGAGCAGCTTACGACTCCCGATGGCGACTCCCAGAATCGTGGGTTCCTGCAAAGTTCGGGCTTGTCTGGCGATGCGCAGCAGCGAGTGTCCGTAGTCGTTGGCAGATATCTCACCGTGGGCCAGCACCAGCGCATCACAAGCCATCTCTCTGGCTTCCCGAAGTTGCGCGGTGACAAAGTGGACGACTGGCCAGAAGAAGAAGACCGACTCTGCGATCAACTGGAACTGATGAAACCACGGATCATGCCGACGAATGTGACCCAACTCGTGAAGCAGCACAGCTCGTCGACAATGAGCCGCTTCAGGAATCCAGGCCGGCAGCACCACGATCGGATGCAGACAACCGACGACCATTGGCGTCCATGGCTCCGTCGTGATCCGCACCACAGGTACGCGTACCCCAAGCGTTTGCGCGCACTCCCTAGCCAACTGCTGAATGTCCGACCCAGCAAATCCGAGCTGCTCTACCTTCTGCCGAAGCAACCACTGACTGATCATCCAGCGACGGCATAAGAGCAACACCGTCAGGATATAGGCACCAAATGAGAGCATCCCCAGTACGGTCAGCGACCGCACCAAGGAATGAATCATCACCCACTTTGTCACCGTCCCAACCGCACCGATCGCTTGCGCGAGCAGCTCGCTGGGCCCAAATGGCAAAAAGGCGGGCCCACTCGGCAGGAAGAACTTCAGCAGAGCCAGCGCCCACAGTGCAAAGGAGAGTGCCGGCCGCGCTCGAATGTAGTGCCAGCGAGTCACAAGCCAGGTAAGTCCAGCCAGCAGGGTTCCATGTAGCAAAGTGCTCTCGAAGGTTTGGATGACCAGCTCCACGGAGCGAGGGACCACTTCGTTGGCATCCAGACAGCTCACCAGACCGATCATGATGGCCTCACCTTGGTCGAGCTCGTGGTGGGCCGGGTGGCTCTGCGCTCACGGGTCGCTCGGGTGCGTAGCGTTTCTTCGATCCGATTGAGCTCCTCATCACTTAGCTCTCCGCTATCCAGGAGCTGACAGACCACGTCTTCGACTCGACCATCAAACACGGTATCCACGAATTGGCGGAGACGATCGCGGAGGGTGGTCGCTTCTTTAAACGTCGGTCGATATAGATAGGGCTCGCGTGCCTTATCGGCCCGCACCGCCCCCTTGGCCTCCAGTCGCCCGAGCATGGTCATCACCGTGGTGTACGCCAGCTCTTTGCCACTCTGTTCAGTCATCGCTGTACGGACATCTGCCACCGTTCCCTTCCTTAGTCGCCACAGCACCTTCATGATGGCCAGCTCTGTCTCTGAAACGGCAGGTAGAGATTTCTTCATGTGATCACGGATCAACTATATAGGAGCCGTTTGTCTACGACAACTGTGATCACAAATTCTTGCCAGCGCTTCGTATCCATACTACGCTTGTAGTAATCAAGTCAGGCTAATGATGGAGCTCCACGCAGTGCTGACGTGAGAGCGGATGACACAGAAGGGGGATGATGCAATGAACTCCGTAGTAGTGAATGACCATCGAGAATCTATCCACAATGGCCCACGGATGAGAGGTGGATTCAGCATCCTTGGGATGATGGCAACCGCGCTGATTGTGGCCAGCGGAATGTTGATCGGCTGCGATGAACCGGGGGCTCCGCAGGCAGCGGTACAACGAGCGGCGCTGGCGATGGCCAAGGCGGATCTCGGGGCGCTGCGGACGACGCTGGATGGTAGTGCTCGCCGACGCTTTGGGAATCACAGTGGCTTGCAGGCTCTGTCCCAGTTCATCTCGGGACGCAGCTTAGAAACAGGGCCGGCCACACTGCGCTACCGCAGCGAACTAGCCTCAGGCATCGATCACCTGCGGATCTACGCAGTACCGATTACCGAGAAGGGCGGTGCCACAGAAGTGATGGTCGCAACGGTTACGTGCTCGATCCACTATACGTCGCCAAACGGCTATGCCTACTTGCAGCCCTTCTCGCAAACATCGAGCACGTCGCAGCAGCTCGGCAAGCGCTTTTCTGAGATCGAGTCTTGTCGAGTAAGCGATGTGAAGATGGGCGCTGCGGATCAAGCTGCGCTGTAGTCTGGCCACTGCGCATTCACCACCTGACCTTACAGATGAACGTCCCCTCCCAGAGAATAGTCCTACCGTAGGCCGTTGCCGCTTCTGTGACTCGCCGACTCCTTCCGCCGTGAGAGTGCGCAATGGTGTCGACCATGCTGTAAAGGCATGAGAAGCACACCCAACAACACACTTCAAACGACCCCAAAAATGAAGTATGCTGTGGAGTTTGACTGTGTAGGTTGAGCGCACTCAAGGAGCAATCCATGACCACAGATCCTCAAAGCACCGACTCTGCGCGCATCGCGGAACTAGAGCAGAAGCTCAACCAGCAGGCTGCTGAACTTGAGAGTCTGCGAGCACAGCACGCCGAGCTGATGAGCATGCTCGACCACGTCCCCGGCATTGTCTATCGCTACATCATCGAACCGAGCGGTCGCGCCTACATGCTGTATATCAATCGGGCGAGCGAAGCGGTGCTGGGCATCAAGCCCGAGGAACTGCGGACCAACATCGCGGCGATTACCGAGCGTGTCCA
>CALLYL010000412.1 GCA_937859535.1 uncultured Myxococcales bacterium | reverse complement strand
GACATGATCCGGCCGTCACGCTAATCCCTACATCCGTTCTGGCACTTCAATCCCGAGCAGCGACAGGCCATGGCGCAGCGTCTCGGCCACGATCGAAAGCAGCTTGACTCGCGACGCTCGTGCCAAAGGTTCCGCCTTTAGGACTGGAACTTCGTTGTAGAAGTTGCTGACGACGCCAGCGAGATCAAACAGATACTCGCACAAGTGGTGGGGACGCGCCGTACGGGCCACCGTCTCGACGACCGCAGAATAATCAAGTAGCCGTCGCGCCAATCGTCGCTCCGCAGGCTCAACGATGGTCACCACGTCAGCCATCTTCACTCCCTCGGTGGCGGCACGACGGGCGATCGAGCGCAGTCGCGCATATGCATATTGCATGTACGGTGCGGTATTACCGTCGAGCGCGAGCGCCTTATCGAGATCAAAGTGGATATCTTGCGAGCGATCTCGGGACAGGTCGTTGTATTTGATTGCACCAATCCCGACGACCCGCGCCACCTCGGCAAGCTCAGCATCGGACAAATCGGCATTTTTCTGCCGCGCCACCTCCGCCGCTCTCGCCGTCGCTAGGTCGAGAAACTCGTCGAGCAGCGGCACATTGCCTTTGCGCGTCGAACCAGTGGTGTAGTTGCCGTCTTTGTCCTTGAAACGCATCGAGCCGAAGCTGATGTGCTCCAGCGAACAGGTGAAACCCATCTTGCGAGCGACGAAGAACACCTGTTGGAAGTGAAGCTGCTGCGGGATACCGACGGTGTAAAGGATTCGCTCCGGCTGATAATCGCGAACACGCTGCTCGATCGTCGCCAGGTCGGTAGTTCCGTATAGAAACGAGCCATCGGCTTTGCGGATGAGCAGCGGTGCCGGCGCGCCATCGACGTTGCAGATCACTGCACCCCGGCTTTCCTCGGCAATCCCTTTTTGCAGCAGCTCAGCGACGAGAGATGCCAACCGAGGGTGATAGTGACTTTCGCCGTAGACGGTATCGAACTGCACCCCGAGACGGGCGTAGGTCTTCTCGAACTCCGCGAGCGACACCGTCACAAAGCGCTTCCACAGCGCCAGGTTCGCCGCGTCTCCCTGTTGCAACTTTGCCAGCTCGGCCCGGGCCGCAGCCAGGAGCGGTGTCACCTGCACACCGGCATCATCCTCATCTTCCTCGTCAGCGGTCTTTGCCGGACGAGCCAGTTGAAGCGCATCTGCTTGCGCCTTTTCTTCGCCGACGAACTTTTGATACAGGCGCACCAGCTCGCCGATTGGATCGCTGGCAAAGGCTGGTTCGTCGAGCCAGTTGCGATAGGCGACGATCAGCTTTCCAAACTGAGTACCCCAGTCGCCCAGGTGATTGTCAGCAACCACTCGATAACCGACGGCGGAAAACACCCGCTTGAGCGCATCGCCGATGATCGTCGATCGGATGTGCCCAATGTGCATCGGCTTGGCGATGTTTGGGGAGGAGTAATCCACCACCACACACTTGCCGAGATGTAGCTGCTCGATGCCGTGATGAGGATCGCTCGCGAGCTGCGTCAAACAACCCGACACAAACTCATCGGTCAGGAAGACGTTGACGTAGCCGGGGCCGGCAATTTCGGCTTTGGCGACCGTCGGATGGGACACGAGCGCCGCCAGTACAAGCTGCGCCAAGTCGCGCGGTTTTTGTCCGAGCGGCTTGGCGAGTTGCAGACAGGCATTGACCTGGAGATCCCCGAACTCGGGCTTCGAGGCGGGCAGAAGCGGCAGCTCCGCTGGAATCGCGGCTTGGCCCGGAAACTTGTCACTCAGCGCTTGCGCGGCCCGGCGGCCAATCTGGGCGCAGGCCGCTGAAAGTGAGGTCGGCATTGCAGTCGAGCTAGACATGGCGGCGAAGCCTAGCAAATCACAACCACCGCCGAAAGCCCGGTGTCGGGATGACCGACGACAGCCAGCGCGTTAGACGAGCCGACGCAATCGAGCAGCGGCCTCTTCGAGCACCTCATCGGGCTTGGCGAAACAGAACCGCAGCATCGTTTCTCCGATGGGATCTTGGTAGAAGCTCGAACCGGAAATCGCGGCAATTCCCACGTCATCGAGCAGCTTCATCGCCGCATCTCTCGCCGTCGCACACGCTAGCTTACGGACGTCGGCGAGCACATAGTAAGCGCCCGTCGGCCAGTACGGGGTGAGCCCCGAGTCCTCGAGTGCCTGGCACAGGATGTCCCGCTTCTTTTGATACATTGCGGACAGCTCGTCGTAGTAGGGCCGTGGCGTCTCGATCAGGCCGGCCAGGGAGCCGTACTGGAGCGGCGTCGGAGCACAGACGTAGAGCAGATCGTGAGCAATCGCGATCCGGCGTGCAGCCTCGGCGGTGGTGGTCAGATAGCCGATTCTCCAGCCGGTGATCGAAAAGGTCTTCGACAGCCCCGTCAGCGTCACACAGCGCGAGCGCATCTGCGGCAGCTTCTGGAGCGGCATGTGAAGCTTCCCGTCGAAAACGATGTGCTCGTAGATCTCGTCACAGAAAGCGATCAGATCGTGGCTCTCGCAAAAATCGGCGAGTAGCTCACGCTCACTCGCGGACAACACTTTGCCGCCGGGATTCGACGGAGTGCAGATTACGATCGCACGGGTCTTGCTCGTCACCGCTCGCTCGAGCGCTTCTCTCTGGATGTCCCAGGTCGGTGGTCGCAGTGGCACCAGCACCGGTTTCAGCCCGAGCGACAGCACCGTGTTGAGGTGGTATCCGTAATACGGCTCGAACAGGATGATTTCGTCGCCCGGCTCACACAAAGCAAGGACGCTGGCCGCGAAGCCGCCCGTCGCTCCACTCGTAATCACGACGTCGGAGTTGGGATCGTAGGTAACACCGTAGAACGACTGCACCTTCTTTGCGACCGCCTGCCGAAGCTCGGCGATGCCCATCGGATGAGCATAGGTCGCGAGCTGGTCCTCGATGGCCCGAATCGCCCCACGAGCAACCGGCGGCGGCGTTGGTAAGTCACAGACGCCTTGGCCCAGGTTGATGCCACCCTTGGCCTGACAAGCGATCGTCATCGCTCGGATATCGGAAATTGCTAGCGAAGCAAGTCGAGAACCTATCCGCATCGATGCAGTGTATCACGGCGAGCGACGACGCCCATACCGCCACGCACTGACGATTACCGCGCCAAACAAAAGCGCCACCCCTAGCTGTAGCCCGTGGTGCCGAAGGATGTATCGCAAGTAGCCACGATGAAAGCGACGCGGCGGCCCCTGGTTGGCGGAATCAGGTTGGAGCTTCCCGACGGTATTCCGCACAATCGGTAGCGTCACTCGATCAAACGGCAGACCTTGCGGGGCCTGTGCTCGAACGCTGACCGCGACGCGACCCGCAAGCGGTCGCAGCTCGATCATGACGTAGTGGTGGGCCGATTCGTAGCGCTGGAGCGCTGGCTCGTCGGGTTCGCCACAGGGCGACTGATCGTAGAGCTTGGCCCCACCGCCGCCCGACACAAAGTAGGGTACGCCGTTTCTTTCGAGACGCTCGTATGCATGGTCGTGTCCAGCCAGCACTGCGTCGACGTGATATCGCTCAAACAACAACATCCACTCATTCATGCTGCCGGAGGTGCCGCAGTGCAGTCCCATCGACAACGGCGGCTGATGCAGCACCACAAGCTTTGTCCGCACCGTCGGATCCCTTTCGGACTTGTTGAGCTCCGTCTCCAAAAAACGGGTCTGTTCCCGGGAACCGGGACGGTTGCCATCCAGAAAAATCAATTGCACAAAGCCAAAGCGAGTCGAGTAGTAGCGGGTCGCCGCCTGCGGAAGCAGCTTGCGAAAGAAGCTCGCGTCGGAATCACCGATCAACTCATGGTTACCAAGGGCTGGTAAGTACAGGAGTTGTGACCACAGCGGACCATGGGTCTTGGAAAGCTCACGCCAGTCGGCCTCGCTTCCGCCTTCGCCCACCAAATCGCCGGTACCAATGACCAAGTCGGGCGACTCGGCCAGCACAGCCTGGATGATCGAGCGCGAACTCACGGAGTCGTTGTTCGGACTGGCCTGCTCATCGCCAAACACCGCCAATAGCAAGGGCCGAGAATCTCCAAACGGTGGGGCGGTTGTTACTTCACCACCGATTGCCGCCAGTCCTTCCACGTCGAGTTGATAGCGATATCGACGTCCGGGCAACAGCCCATCGACGCGCAGCGTGTGCCAGACCGAGGCCGCGCTCACCACCGAGCGAAGTGCGCCAGCCGGATCCGACCGACGCTCGCTGGCCTCATCGACTCGCAGCGTGGCACCCCGGGCTTTGCCATCCACGGCCCCGACGTGGACCGCAAAGGAATGCGATGACAGCTCACTGATCAGTGGTCCCCACAATTCAACCGACGGTATTACCTCGGGGTGATCGGGATCGCCGTGCGCCAAGACCCGCTGATTGGCAAGAGCCACGACGGCAACCAACGTAAGCGCCTTCGCCCAAAAGCTAAGTCCACCACTGCTCATCGCGAGCACTGTAGCGCGCTTTGTACGGTGGCCGATTGTGGTAGGTTTTCCCACCATGACGCTGTTTACCCGCAGGCGGCCTTCTACCCGCGCTCACTTCGTCGGTGTTGGCGGCATTGGCATGTCCGGAATCGCGGAGATTCTCCTCGGCCTAGGCTGTCGAGTCTCTGGCAGTGACCGCAAGCTGTCCGAGGTAACCAAGCGACTGAGTGGCCTTGGGGCAGAGATTCGCGAAGGACACACCGACCGCAATTTGGATCTTCTCGACGGAGAGTTAGATGTGGTGGTCACCTCTAGCGCTGTCCAGGCGAACAATCCCGAGTTGGTAACGGCCCGCTCCCGAGGGATCCCTGTGATTCGTCGCGCCGAAATGTTGGCCGAGCTGATGCGGCTGCGTTATGGCATCGCCATCGCGGGTTCTCACGGGAAGACCACCACTTCATCGCTGATTGCCACGGTGCTTCATCACGCCGGACTCGATCCAACGGCGGTGATCGGAGGCAAACTGCCCTCGCTGGGTAGCAATGCTCGACTCGGAAGTTCCGAGTATCTGGTCGCCGAGGCAGACGAATCGGACGGCTCATTTTTGCACCTGATGCCGACGGTGGCAGTTGTAACCAACATTGATCCCGAGCACTTGGACCACTATGGGGACTTCGACCGGCTGCTGGCAGCATTCCGCGACTTCATCGACAAGGTGCCGTTCTACGGACGTGCCGTGCTGTGCCAAGATCATCCAACGGTGCGAGCAATGATTCCGGCGGTCAGTCGGAAAGTCATTACCTACGGACTGACGCTGGGGGCCAGCTACCGCGCCGAAGACCTGCTGTTTTCAGGGCTAACCAGCCGCTTCGTGGCACTCCGTCACGGCGAGCGACTCGGCCCTGTCGAGATGCCAATGCCCGGTGCGCACAATGTGCAAAACGCGCTGGCGGCGCTGGCCGTGTCAGACTTCTTGGGCATCCCGTTTGTGACCTTCCAAGAGGCACTGCGCAGCTTCGGCGGCGTAGGTCGACGATTCACCGTGCGCGGCCGTGTCATTCGTGACGGGGATGAGATCATGGTGATCGACGACTACGGCCATCACCCCGCCGAAGTCCGCGCTACCCTCGCGGGTGCCCGCACTGGCTTTCCGGGCCGACGCGTCATCGTGGCATTTCAGCCGCATCGCTATACCCGCACCCGGGATCTACTCGACGAGTTTTCGCGGGCTTTCGACGCTGCCGACATCGTGATCATCGCCGATATCTACCCGGCTGGCGAATCGCCGATACCCAACGTCAGCAGCGCTGTTCTCGTCGAACGCATTCGAGCCCATGGTCACCATGCGGTCCGTCACGTCGCAGATCGCGCCAAGTTGGCCAGTGAGATTTGCAACCTTGTGCTTCCCGGAGATATCGTCATCACCCTTGGCGCAGGCGATATCTCTCAGACCGGACCCGAGCTACTCTCACTGCTCGCGACTCACTGACGCAGACGCCCCTTCCTCATCACCTCGGAAAGTCACGCACTCGGATGAGCGAATCCAGACCAGGCAAGCTGTTTGTCGTCGGAACACCGATTGGCAACATGGACGACATCACCATCCGAGCGCTGCGGGTGCTCTCTTCCGTCGAGGTGATTGCGGCAGAAGATACGCGAGCGGCGCAACACCTACTGACTCATCACCAGGTGAGAGCGGGTCAGCCACCAGCAAAGGTCGTCAGCTTTTTCGCAGGCAACGAGTCGCAACGCACGGACGAGGTCATCGCGATGCTACTTGCGGGCGAGACGGTGGCGCTGATTTCCGAGGCAGGGATGCCTGGTGTCTCTGATCCAGGTCAGCGACTCGTTGCGGCGGCACATCAGCACCACATTCGTGTCGAGGTCATCCCCGGTCCCAGCGCGGCGCTACATGCCTTAGTGGCCTCGGGCCTGCCAAGTGACCGCTTTCTATTCGTCGGTTTTCCGCCCCGTAGCGAAGGCGAACGCCTGCGACTGTTTGGCTCGCTGCGACACGAACCGGGCACACTGATTTTTTACGAATCGCCGGAGCGGGTGGCACGGACGGTGGCTGACCTTGCGCAAGCACTCGGCGATGATCGAAACGCTGTAGTGGCTCGCGAGCTGACCAAGCTATTTGAAGAACATCGACGGGGAACGCTCGCAAAGCTCGCAAAAAACTTGGTCGAGCAGCCGCCGCGAGGAGAAATCACACTCCTGGTCTCGGGCTCGGGCAGCACCGAGGTTCCTCTGTCCGCTGATTCCCTCGACGTCGAACAGGAAATCCGCCGTCGGGTCACCAAGGGAGAGAGCGCCAAAGACATCGCCACCGCGCTCACGGTTTTGACGGGACAGCCACGCCGCAAGCTATATCAGCTCGCGCTCCACATCAAAGACAGCAGCGATGCAGCTACGTCTCGGGATGCTGGTGTTCCGGGAGGCTGAGGAAGCGAGTCAACTGATCCTCTTGCTCGACAGACAGCGACGAAAACGACACGCCGGTCATTCGATAGTCGCGATTGCGGCCCTGGGCCTCGTCGAACGCGACCGTGCACGGCAGTTCAAGCATCGCCGCGCCCCCCGGTAGCTCGAATGAAATCAGCAGCTCGGTACCGATCGATAAAAGCTCTTCGCTTGGCTCGCAGCGCCGCCAGATGCGCATCCCACCCAGTCCCACATCCGACGACTGCGCGAGCGCCACGCCAAACAGCGGCTCGCGACTTAGAACTTGCTGACGTACCGCGACACGTAAGGGCAAGCGCGAGTGGCTGCGACGGTCGAGCCGAACACGCCGACGCTCACCAGCAATTGGCAGCGAGACGGGTGCATCGGGGAAGCTCAGCGGTTCCATGTGGGCAATGTAGGATGATGGAACCAAAAAGCAAGCATCTCGCAGTCAGAGTTGATTGTGCCCGAGGCGGGAATCGAACCCACACGCCAGTTACGGCTAAGGATTTTAAGTCCTCTGCGTTTACCAGTTTCGCCACTCGGGCCGAGGAGCACGCGATGTACAGCGGCAAATAGATAACAAATTTTTGGACTGTTTCGCGTACCGTTTAGTGTGGTGGGCAATTCGGCCACTGCTGAGCGTCGACAACTGCACCCAGGAAAACGCCTCGCAGCCGGCCCACCTCAGAGACAACCACAATGGCAATGGGTCTTGAAATAGCGGCAGTTTGTTTTGATCTAGATGGCACCCTCGTCGACAGCGAGGGAGAAGCAGCCGACTCCCTGGAGCTGGCCTTGCGACCGCTCGGGCGGCCACTGACGGCCACAGAGCGCGACTTTGTCGTTGGTCACGGCTTTGGCGAAATCTACACCTTCATCAAAGCGGGCGGCGGCTTGCCATGGTCGTCCGCAGAATTTGAAGAGGCGGTCTTTCAGGCTCGATTGACGCTGTTTGCCCGCAACGGCGCGAGTGAGCTGCCAGGTGCGCGTGAGGTCGTCCGTCGAATCGCTGCGCGGTGGCCGGTTGCGTTGGTGACCGGATCGACGCGGTCCGAGGCGAATCTGATGATTGATGCACTGGGGCTCGCCGACTGCTTCAAGCTGACGCTGTGCGCCGGGGAATATCCGCAAGGCAAGCCGTCTCCAATCCCCTACAAGCAGGCCGCCGAAACGCTCGGGGTCAGCCCAGAGCGCTGCGTCGCCATCGAAGACTCGACGGCCGGCATCAGCTCGGCACGCAGCGCGGGCATGCACTGTATCGGCGTCCGAGAAGGCAACCGCTACGGTCAAGATCAGTCGCAGGCCCATCAAATCGTCGACACCTTGTTCGATGTCGAAGCGTTGCTACTTTCGCGCTAGCTGATCCTTCACGGCTTGGGCGTCAGCGGCGAGCATCAACACCTTGGTCGCTCGCGAGGAAACGCGCACTGCGATGGTTCCCGTCGCTGGAACGACATAAGACGATTCTTTGGTGGTATCGAGTGGGTCACCCAGCACATCGACGAGCGTGCCCGACGAAAACGGTACCTTCATCTGCGCCCCCGAAAACTCGGTCGAGCTGGTCTGGCTGTTGTGGACGTTGGTCACCACGAGTGCGGTCTTACCGTTGTAGGTGCGGGTGAACGCCAAAATGCCCGCGTCGGACTCACTGCCGGTGCGATCGGTGGCCCAGGTCACTTTGAGATCGCCGCGACGCAGTACCTCGGATGCCTTGCGCACAGCGGCAAGATGCGACAGCCACTTAAACGTGTCGCCGTCCGTCGAGAAGCCGGACTGCCCCATCGTCTCGCGCTGTGCCGTCGAGCCGCCGCGATAGACGTTGTTTAGCAGGTTGTCGAACATGCGCTCGCGGTTGGCCGGATCGTTGCCGCCGGAAAATTCCTGCTCGGTACCGTAGTAGATGCAAGGAATGCCGTCCTGGGTGTACATCAGCGACACGGCGTTGTGCAGACGACGAAGGGCCTCTTTGGAATCGACATAGCAGCCGTCGATCGACGACAAAAAGCGCGACACATCGTGGTTGTCGAGGAAATTGACGAGCAATCGCGACGGCGCAATCCCCATGCCTTGGCCATCGACGGCACCACCTGGAATCGGCGTCTGGTTGTAGATCGGCTTGCCCGCCACCGGATCCGGCAGCGATTCGCCATCGAGGGTCTTGAATCGACCTTGGTTGCGAAACTGGGCATGCACCGCCGGGGTCATCGTCGCGGTATCGAAACGTAGCCGATCATTCCACAGCCGCGCCGTCTTGCTCGTCGGCCCACTGCACTTGACGGTGTCTTGGTAGACCTGAAATTTCTGCGAAAAGTAGAAGACCGAATCGACCTCGTTGTTGTAGGTAAACTCGCCGAGGAGCTGGTCGTCTCCGTCGAAGGCTTCGCCGAACATGAACCAGTTTTTCTTCGGCTGGCTGAGCGGCTCAACGCCGTAGATGGCCTGCTCCCCGTGTGCGTACTTGCGAATGGCGGGAGCGAACTCTTGCCAGAACTCGTGCTCGACGTGCTTCAGGGTGTCGATGCGGAAGCCATCGAAGTCGTAGCGACGAATCATCTCGGCAAATGCCCGAATCAGACCTTTGCGAACATCGTTGCGACGGGTATCGAGATCCTTGAGCCCGCCGGGAAAATCACCGGTGGTCAGGTGTTCCCAGCGATCGTAGTTTGTGACGCGGCCACGACGGTTGTAAATGCCCGGTCGGGCGAAATCGAGCACGTCGTCCGTACCGTCTCCAAATCGGATCGGGTCGGGCACAACGCGGTTGATCTCGGGCATGTTGAGAAAACGAATGTTGGCCGGCCCCGCCGGACCGAGTCCGTTTTGCCCCTGGACGCCGCGACGATCAAAGTCGGGATCGTACTCGTCGGCGCGAGTGAGCCGAGCGAGCGGATCGACGGTATCGAGCGACTGCGAGCCGGTGACAATCTCGTCGGGTTGTCCGTTGCCATTGATGTCGTAATAGAAGAGCTGTCCGACGTGGTTGGTGACGATATCCAGGACCACCTTCATCTTGCGCTGGTGGGCCTTGTCGACAAGCTCACGCAGCTTGGCGGGTGATCCAAAGTGCGGGCTGATCTTGGTAAAGGACTGAGTCCAATATCCGTGATAGCCATCGAAGCCAGCGTCGTAGTCGATGTTCTTGACGATCGGCGAGATCCACAGCGCCGTCACCCCGAGCGACTCCAGGTAGTCGAGATGATCGATGACACCTTGCCAGTCGCCGCCCTGATAGCGCCCGAGCGCGCTCGGCATTACGCGGTGGTTGTTGTTGATGTCACCGTCGGCGAAGCGGTCGATGATGATCTGATAGATCACCTCGTCGCGCCAATCGCCTCCGTTCATGATCGCGGTGGTTGGAAAGTCGTCGCCGTAGTCGCTGTGACAGCCGGTAAGCGACAGGGCAGCGAGCCCGAGCGAGGCAGCAATCGGCAAGGCCTTCGACATGGTTCCCTCGTGAGAGTGTGGAACCTAGCGCGAAGCCTGTTGCTCGGCCAAGAGCCTTTTCGTCTGGTTTTGCGGTGACGATTGATGAGGGCGCTAACGCAGACGAACGATCCTCAACCGACGGCGCTGCGACGGATGGCTCGACGGTGACGAGCGGCACCCAATTCATCGCCAGCGGCATCCATCAACGACGGCGAAAACAGCGACAGCCCAAGATCACGGGCGGCATTGTTCAGTACGGTGACGGCCTTTTCGGCGGTTCGTTGGGCATCATTTGGGAGCAGCGCGGAGGGAATTTCTCCGTCCGACAGCCGGATGGGTCCGAGCGGCACCGCCTCTTTCATCGGTCCAGCCGGGATCACCAAGCCCGCGCACAGCGGCACACTGCGATCCTCTCCTTCGGGCGGAGAGCTGCTGCCCGGTAGGCGCATCGTCAGCGACCACACCTCGATGTGCAGGCCGTGCTCACGCAGCCTCTCGGTGAGCGACATCGCCTGCGACGGTGACGCCGATGGACCTTGGACGACGTGAAGCGCATAGCCCGCTGACTCGATGGGTTCGATAAAGACCAGGCCGTTGCTCGATTCCTCGGGTAGCGACTCTTCGCCATCGGCCCCGGTCAGACCGTCGCAGAAGCTGCCCTGGCCTTGGGTATCGCACAGCACCACATCGCCGAACTGACAGGATGCACCATAGCGCACGACCGACAGGATGCGCGCTCGCACCGGATCAACCCGCTGCACCCACACCCGCTCCACGGAGTACGGCCCCGTCGTCGGTAGCGACAGTTGAGCAAGCCCCAAGTCACTCGCCCCGCCAGGACGACCGGCGAGCAGCCCACACGCCTGCCAGCAGGTCCGCGCTTCGTCGAGCTTCCCAAGTGATGTCTGGGCCAGACCCAGGTTCCACAGCACCGAGCGACTCAAGCCCGAGCCTTGCGCCAGCGCACTGGTACTGGTCAACCGACCGGCCTGCTTACGCAGCCCAGCCAACGCCAGCGACAGTGACTCCGCCGTTTCGGTCCAGCGCCGCGCCTTTTTGTGACACAGCCCGAGGTTGTAAAGTGGCACCGCCCACAGTGGTGACTGCTGGTGCGCCGCCGTCAGATCGGCTAGCGCCGTCTGTTCCTGGTTGCGCTGCGCATAGATGACGCCCCGCAAGTTCAGCAAATAAGCACGCTGCTCGCGCTCACTTTCGCTCGCCTCCCGTTGCTGGAGATCCAGCTCGCTCAAGAGCCGACTCACCAAATGAACGGCGGTCTGGCTCTTGTCACGGCGAACAAGGCGAAAAACGGTTTCAGCAAGCGCACGCATCTGCGGCACCAGCTCCTGAGGGAGCATGCACGCAAGCGACCGGGGTCCCATAGGGATAGCGTACTTTGAAACCGACGGAGGTTTCCACCCTAAAAACCGCTAATTTTTTTGTATTTCTTGATACAAAATAGCGAAAGTGCACGGCTTTTGGGCACGCCACTTCGCCAACAAATGCTCAATCGCACAGCGATTCGTCGAGCATTACGGAGGCATGGGCGGGCTAAGCCGCCGACTGCGGTGAGAATTCAGAGAATTTCGGGAGATTTTGGCGAATTTGGCCGAATTGGCGCAGCGGCTTAGGACAGACGATTGGCGAGGTCGAACGCTTCGATTTGACCCTCGAGGCGATCACCCAACTCGTCGATCGCGTCCTTGCCAAACGTCTCGCTAAACAAGTAGGGCAGATGAAGCTGCGGAAGCGGCAGCTCTTTGTGGAGTCTCGCCACGTGGTGTTCGTTTAGATGCGCACGCTGTCGGTGCAGCCGCGCCGCCCGCAGTACGGGACCGAGCGTCTCGTCGTGCATCGCCGCCTCCGAGCGCAGCAGCTCATCAAAGCCGAGCTTCGGCAGACCGCTCGACAGCCGCGGTGGATAGAGCCGATTGACCACCACCGGACCACATGGCAACTGAAGCTCGCGCAGACCTTGGGCAAGCTGAAGCGTCTCGGTCACTGGCAGGTCCTCGGCCAACGTCGTAAGCACTGTCAAACAGCGCTTCGGATCGGTGAGCAGGCTCCAGTTGTCACGAGCCGGCCCGGTCATCGGTCCCTCGGGAATCGTATCGAGGATGACCTTGGGAATGCGCAGCAGCGTCAAGATGTGTCCGGTCGCCGGTCCGTCGAGAATCACCAGATCGAAGCGGGGCCGACCACCCACCTGCTCGGTGGTGTGAAACCAGGTCTTGCCGAGCATCGCATAGTCGTACAACCCCGGCACCGCCCGCAAAAAGGCCCGCACCACGTCGCGCTCGAACACCTGCCTGTACAAAAACGCCGAGTGCATGACCATCATGCCGTACTCACGCAGCGACGATTCGGGCGTCATGTTGACCGCCCACAGGTTGTCGCGAACTTGCGCGACTTCTGAAAAGTCACGATCCACACCGAATAGCTCGCGCAGGCGGTTTTTGCTCCGAGTCTGGGCCAACAGCACCCGCTTGCCACCCCGAGCCGCCAACGCCGCCAGCGCACAAGCGACCGTGGTCCGGCCCACTCCTCCCTTTCCAGCGACGATGAGAAGGCGGCGTCCAAACAGCGGTCCGGTGATGCCCTCCGCGCTCTGTCCAGCACGGAACGCAGCAGGCACGATAGGTGTCGAAGACTTTTCGTCGGGGGCGGCAGACATCGTTACCGCAGTGAGGGTAAAGGCCGCCTAGCGGAGTGTCAACGACGGTGGCTCGGGGAGACTCCACTTTCCGAGCAAACTGGTATGCTGCGCGCCACCATGAGTTCGCCCTTTTATCCCGTCGATACCAAGCAGAGTTTTCCCAAGCTCGAGGAGA
>CALLYL010000411.1 GCA_937859535.1 uncultured Myxococcales bacterium | reverse complement strand
TCTGGTTTGAGATCACGGTGAACGATGCCCTTGAGGTGGGCGGCCTGTAGCGCGGAGGTGATCTGGCGGACCAGCTTGAGGATCTCGGGCAGCGGCATCTTGCCGCCCAGTCGTGCCAGACGCTTGCTCAGGGTTTCGCCCTCGAGCAGCTCCATCACGATGTACGCTGTCCCATCGGGCATCTGCCCGAAATCCGACACCTGAACCAGCCCCGGGTGATTCACCAGGTTGACGGCACGGGCTTCATTGATGAAGCGCACCGCCACGTCGGAGTTCTGCGCAAGCTGAGGATTGAGAACCTTGATGGCGACGCGACGCTCGATCGTCTCATGAACCGCTTCATAGACTGCGCCCATGCCGCCTTGGCCAAGCTTCTTCTCGATCCGATATGGGCCTACCAGCGTCCCGATCATGGTGTCTTCAGCCTTAGAACTCGCTGCGCGACGCGGCAACCGAGTCCACCTCGTAGCATCTGACGACGCAGCACTAGCTTCTTTTTATGATATCTCATCGATTGAAATTAGTGATGTAAATAGCAATTCTGCGCACATCCCTACCTTGTAGGATTGCCGACGGAAGCTAGCCAAGATACAGCGAATTTCGTAACTTTTCAGGCCATCAACTCGGACTGATTCGAATCATACATTACTGAAAAAGTTTGTTGTATCATGGACCTATTCTGGCGCTCCCATCGCTACACCACGACGACGCAGGCTGTGCGCGGAACAACCGACGGCGATCTCTGCCGAGCCGAAGTCCGCAACCACGCCATCTGTCCGTCGCTACAAAAGCAGCCAATGGTTGACGGAGCGCGAGGACGACGGTGAGCACGGAAAGAACAGATACGGGCGACGCCACAACCTGTTCTCGCTGCGGGGCGAGTTACAAGACCGGCACGGTCCACATCTGTCCGCTCGCCGACCCGTCGACGCTATCGGAAGATAAGCTCATTGGCACCACCATCGACAATCGCTACACCGTCGAGGGACGGCTCGGCGAAGGCGGGATGGGGGTGGTTTATCAAGCTCGACACGTCACGCTGCGCAAGCCGGTTGCCATCAAGGTCCTCCGCAAGGCCCAAGAGGAATCGGCGTGGAAGCGCTTCATCCAGGAAGCCCAGACCGCGTCGATGATCAACCACACCAACGTCGTCGATTTGACCGATTTTGGGATGATCGAGGGCCACCCGTACCTGGTCATGGAGTTTCTCGAAGGTGAGACGCTGACCGAGGCCATCACGAGCGGCCCGCTCCCACCGCTCCGCGTCTGTCGAATCGGTGCCCAGATCGCCCGTGGACTGCAAGCCGTCCACGACAAAGGCATCGTCCACCGCGATTTGAAACCGGACAACATTTTTCTCCTCGAGCGGGAGGGGAGACGCGACGTGGTCAAGATCGTCGACTTTGGACTGGCGAAGCTCGACGCGGGACAGCGACTCACCCAAGATGGCACCGTCGTCGGAACGGCAGAGTACATCTCCCCCGAGCAGGTCACCGGACGAGACACGGATGCTCGCAGCGACCAATACGCGCTCGGCTGCATCCTGTATGAGATGCTGACATCGCAGCTTCCCTTCGATGGCGCCACCACCACCGACGTGGTCTACAAGCATGTCTACAAGCAGCCGATGCCGCCGCGCAAGGTCCGTCCCGAAGCAAACATCCCAGAGTCGCTGGAGCAGGTGATTGCCCGCTGCATGGCCAAAAAGCCAGGCGACCGCTTCGAAAAAATGACCGATTTGGAAACGGCGCTCACCGCGATCGAACAAGTCTTGGTGGGAACCAGCACAGCGAAGGTGGTGTTGCCACCGCCCTCTGGAAGGCTGCCGCGATGGCTGCTGGTGGTCGGGGGTGCACTGCTCGTGCCGATGGTGCTCGGTACGCTCTACTTGGCGCTCCGCAGTGATGGAAAAGAGAAAACCGGCGGCTTGTCAGTGCCGGACCTCGGGCCGCTCGTGGTCACCAAAGCAGCGGTGAATCTGTCTGATTTGGGTAGTCCGGGGATGCCATCCGATGCAGGAACGAAGCCGAGCGGCGTGACGCCCCCTGTTCAGCCAAAAACCACCGATATTCAGCCAAAACAGACCAATCGCGTGGACCCAATCCCATCCCCGGCCAAGCCTCCACGTTCGGTCAAGCTGACGATTGCCCCGAAAAAAGCGCTGGCCTCAGTGGTCTGTGGTGGGGAAACACTTGGCTGCAACCCAAGCTGCCAAGTTCAGATTCCCAGCGATGGCAGTTGCGAAGTCAGTGCTCCCGGATTCCGCAAAAAGACCCTGCTCGGAAGCAATGCCAAGACCAAAGGAACCTGGCGGATCGTCTTGTCGAAGGCAAAGCGGTAGAGTGAAAATAGTCGGTCTGATTCATTGATCGACAAAATGACCCAGCCCACTCAACCGTCGAATCGAGCATGAAGACATCGCCCGCCTCCAAGATCGTGTCCGCTTTGGTGCTGTCGGGACTCTCTTTGCTAGCCAGCCCCGCCTTGGGCCGAGCCGCAAACGTGGCACCCAAAGGTCACGTAACGAGGCAAGGCGAGGCCTTCACTTTCAGCCTCCGTTTTCTCGGTTCCGTCGACGCGGGGCGCGCACGATTGGCGATCTCACCACCGACCCAACAGGGCACCGGTTCGGTGATCAACATCGTGGCCGAGGCGGAAGCGCTCGGGCTGGCAAAGGCTATCTCGGGGCTGCATGAGCAGTACCGCTTGGTGCTCGATGGAGCCACGCTGCTACCCCGTAGCATTCACCTGCAAGAGAGCGGCTGGCGGATGCGCACGGCTGTCATCACGCTCGACGGGAAAACCGTGGATCTGGTCATCACCAGGCCCAATGGCGAGCAGCGCGGCCGGATGACCATGCCGACGGAGCCGCTCGATCCACTGGCGGTGCTACTCTCGCTGCGAGCAATGCGGCTCCACGATGGAGACAAGCTGGATTTGGTGGTTCTCGACGGCTCGGCCTTCTATCAGGGCACGATGGAGGTTGTCGGACGCGAGGAGCTGGCGACACCAAACGGCCCGCAGAAGGCCATCAAGATCGCTTGCCGGGGAGAGCGCATCGTCAATAATGGCCAAAAAGTAGGTCGGCCGCCGCGCTTCGGTACCGTGTGGGTCAGCGATGATCCCGCTCGGCTGCCGCTGCGCATCGAAGGCGAAACCGAGCTGGGCAAGGCCGAGTTTGTCCTCACCAGCTTCGAGCCAGGACGCAAGCCGCTGCCACTTCCCAAAAAGGTCGTCGGCATCAACGAGCGTCGAGCCGATACCACGCCGGAAGCGCTACCAAAGCTCTGACGCACCGTAGACAAAGACCGCCAGCGCCGCCGCCACCTGTCCGAGCTCGATCGGATCAACCTTGTCGACGGTATCCGCCGCCGAGTGGTGATACACAAAGTAGCGCTCGCCCGCCACCTGAAGCCCGACCACTGGTACGCCTCGTTCAAACAGCGGCCTGAGATCGGCACCACCGCCGGGCATTCCGACCATCGAAGCATTCATGGGTGCCAGCAGCCCGGCCACCGTGTGGACCTTCGCGAGTGCCGCCTCACTGCCAGAAAACAGCCAACCCGTCGGTCGAAACACCCCGCTATCGGCCTCGATCGCCAGCACATGCTTGTCGTTCCCATGCGCCGCCGCATAGGCCTTTGCTCCAGCGCCGCCGTTTTCTTCGTTGACCCACATCACCAGCCGCACCGTTCGACGCGGCATGTGCTCTCGCAGCGCCAACAGCGCATGCCAGGCCGCCACGCAGTTCCCTCCGTCATCGTGCGCGCCCTGCCCCACATCCCACGAGTCGATGTGACAGCCGAACACCACCACCTCGTCGGGACGTTCCCGACCTAGCACCTCGACCACGATGTTGCGCGACGGAGACGGTGGTAGCGCTTGGCTTCGCAACACAAGTTTCGCTTCTATCCGCTGTCCAGCGCGCTGCTGACGCAGCATCCGGTCGGCATCCTCGGTGCTTACGGCCGCAAACGGAATGCGCGCAACACCCTCTTTGTACGTCATCACGCCGGTATGCGGAGTACCAAGGGACTGCGGGGTCAGTGAGCGCAGCAGCGCGGCTTTGGCCCCTGCTTCAGCAGCCTTCACCGCGCCCAACAACCGAAACGGTACCGCCGATTCGTAGGACACAAACGGCGGGGCAAATAGGACGATTTTGTTGCGCGCCGTGCCCGGCTTGAGCTCTTCGAAGCTCTGCACCACCAGCACCTCTGCGGCAATTCCCTCAGGAGGCGTCGCGACGCTTCCGCCCAGCCCCAGCACCGAGACTCGCTGTGCCAAGGGGGCGCTGAGCGTGAGTTCCTCCTGACCTCGCACCCAGCGCGGCACCATCACCGGCTCGCCCCGCGCCGTGGTCAGCCCATCGCGCTGTAGTTCGGCCAAGATCCAGTCAATCGCCCGTTCGAGGTTGTCACTGCCCGACAGTCGAGGACCAAACGAGTCACAGAGCTTTACCAACCGAGCATAGATCCGCTTGTCGCTCGTCAGGCTGGCCTGTAGCTTGTCGACCGAAGGACGCAGCCGCAGCGACGGTTCAGACTCTGCTCTTACCGGTACCGCCGGCAGGCGCGGAACGGCAGCCGTTTCATCAGCCAGCACGGCACGACCGCTGCCCAGCGCCAGCAGCGCGGCCCACCCGACGAAAAGAAGACCGCGACGTGCCAACACTCGTTAGCCTCGGTTGCTATCCGCCAGCTTGGCCGTCTTGGTTTCCACCGGCATCATTCCCGGAGTCACCACCGATGCCTTCGTCGTCTCAGCAGGGTGTTTTTCGATGAGCCACTGCGCCGCACGGCCGAAGTCCGCAAAGCGACTCATTTTGCCTTCTTCCCCAAGGAAGGCCATTGCGACCTCGCGACCTTTCCCCGACCCCTCAGCGAGCCGCGCCGCCACCACCAAGCAATAGCCCGCCCGATCGTTGTAGCCGGTCTTGCCGCCCAGAACCTCGTGACGCGACGCGAGCAGTACATCGGTGTTGCTGTAGTCGATCGTGCGCTTTTTCGGTCCCAGTACGTGAGCGACATACGAGCGGGTCTTGCACGCCTTGGCGATCAACGGATGCTTCAGCGCCGCCAGCAGCATCGTCACCGTCTCTCGCGGTGAGGATACGTTGCCGTAATCAAGGCCCGTCGGATCATGAAACTCGGTCTTGCGAAGTCCCAGGCTCCGCGCCTTTGCGGTCATCTGCGCCGCATGTTCCGCTGGGGATAACCCCGCCGCCCGACCAAGCGCCAACACCGCACGATTGTCCGACGCCATCAGCGCCGCATGGAGCAGGTCGCGATTCTTGAGCTTCATTCCGACCATCAGCCGCGACTTGGCCCCCCGGGTCGTCCGCTTGGCGTCCTCTTGCGTAATCTCGGTCTCGCCGTCGAGGTCCAGCTTGTGTTCAAGCGCCACCAACATCGCCATCAACTTCGAGATCGACGCGATCGGTCGCACTTCGTCGGGATTCTTCTGAAACAAGGGCGTCCCGGTGTTGAGATCCAACACCACGGCGGCCCGCGCTTGAATGTTGGGCAGACCGCCACGCGTATAGACCGGCACCGCCCGTTCGCGAGCCC
>CALLYL010000410.1 GCA_937859535.1 uncultured Myxococcales bacterium | reverse complement strand
CCGGCAGTCCTCTGCCGCTGACACTCGGACATGAGATATCTGGAGTCGTGGAGGCAGCCGGAGCAGAGCTAGGCGCGCTGCTTCATCAGCAAGTGGTGATTCCCGCGGTCATTCCGTGTGGACGTTGTGCGCTCTGCACCTCCGGGCGAGGTTCGATTTGTCGCCAACAGATCTTTCCGGGCTCTGATGTTGCGGGCGGCTTCGCTTCCCACATCGTAGTGCCCGGTCATAGTCTCTGCCCAGTCGACGATACGCGGCTGAAGCAGAGTGGTCTGGAGCTGGCAGATCTAGCTGTGCTGGCTGATGCGGTGTCGACCCCCTATCAAGCAGTGATCCGCAGCGGACTGCGTAAAGAGGACACCGTGGTGGTGGTGGGCGTTGGTGGAGTGGGCGGTTTTGCGGTGCAGATTGCCGCGGCGCTAGGAGGCCGCGTGATCGCCCTCGATGTCAGTGAGGAACGCCTGGCGGCCGTCGCTCCTTATGGTGCGCAGCACTGTATCTGCACCAAAGGCCGCGACCCGATGGAGGTACGCAAAGAAGTGAGCGGCTACGTCAAGCAGCAAGGAATGAATCCGCTGGAGTGGAAGATCTTTGAGTGCTCTGGACATTCTGGCGGACAGAGTCAAGCCTTTGCGCTGCTCACGTTTGGGGCCTTCCTTTCGGTGGTTGGATACACGCTTGAAAAGGTGACAGTGCGGCTGTCTAACTTGATGGCATTTGATGCCACGGCGCAGGGAAACTGGGGCTGTTTACCGTCGCTATATCCAGACGCATTACGGCTCATTCTGGACCGCAAGATCGCGCTGCTGCCGTTTATCGAGCGGCGTCCTCTCAGCAGCATCAACGAAACGATGAACGAACTGCATCAAGGGCTTCTCCGGAAGCGACCGGTGCTGATTCCTAACTTTTCCTGAAGGAGACCGACCGATGAGCGAAACCTACGCTTGGAAGAATCACGATCTCGCGCCGGATCATGTTCCGTGCGGCCGGGTTCGTTATGAACTGGTTCCTTGTCTGGCTCCGAGTGGCAGTGCAGTGTCTGGACTGTATTCTGCCTGGATCATCCTCGACAATCCCACTCAGTTTAATTCCTACACCACCGAGATGATCAAGGATGTGATTCTGTTCTTTCGCAAAGCATCCAATGCTCGTGATGTCGTAGCGGTGGTGTTTACGGGAGCGGGTGAACGAGCCTTTTGCACCGGTGGCAACACCAAAGAGTACGCCGAGTATTACGCGGGTCGGCCCACTGAGTACGCCCAATACATGCGGCTCTTTAATGACATGGTAACGGCGATTCTGCACTGTGATAAGCCCGTGATCTGTCGCGTCAACGGGATGCGCATCGCCGGTGGTCAAGAGATCGGAATGGCCTGTGACTTCTCGCTGTCATCCGACTTGGCCACGCTCGGACAAGCTGGACCAAAGCACGGATCTGCGCCGGATGGCGGCTCGACGGATTTTTTGCCTCTGTTTGTTGGAATCGAGCACGCGATGCAAAGCTGTACGCTGTGCCAGCCCTGGACTTCCTATCAAGCGCATCGGCTGGGACTACTGACCGAGGTCATACCGGTACTCTTCTGCGATGGGAAGTTTGTTCGGAATCCACTGGTCGTTACCGACCGCTATCTGGAAGACGGACGGATTGTCTATGGTGAACCCAAGCAAGGCGAAGCGTTGGCGGAAGGAAAGGCAACGCTAAGCAGGGGACGGGTGGATCTTCAACCGCTTGATGCCGTCGTGCAGAAGATGGTGACGCAGTTGATGCTGACAATGCCGGGCTGTACGGCCAAGACCATCGAGTCTGTCCGCAAGCACAAACTTGCGCACTGGGACCGCAACCGCGAGACCAATCGATCCTGGCTGGCGCTCAACATGATGACCGAAGCTCAGGCTGGTTTCCGCGCCTTCAATGAAGGGACCAAGCAGTCGCGGGAAGTAGACTTCATCACTCTGCGCCAAAAGCTGGCCGTCGGCGAGAAATGGGGTCCGGAACTGATTGAAAGCGTATTGCCCGCAAAGGGTCAATAGGGATCCCTTCCATGACAGCGCAAGTGACAGAAAAAGTGCAGTGTAGCCACTCCGAAGAGGGTCAGTTGCTGCGCGTTGAACTGCATTCCCCCAAAGGCAACGTAATCGATCTCGATGTGATCCATGCGCTGTCAGCGATCTGGAAGGACGCAAAGAAGAATCCACGACTAAAGGCCCTAATGCTGTGTGGCGCTGGGGAGCACTTTTCGTTTGGGGCGAGCGTTCCCGAGCACCGCGCCGATCAAGTCGGACAGATGCTCCCTCTGTTTCATCAATGCGTACGGGCTCTGTGTGAACTGAACATTCCCTCGTTTGCGATCCTACATGGTAGCTGCCTGGGCGGTGGTCTGGAGCTGGCCGCTGGCTGTACCTATCTGTACGCAACACCGGGCGCCAAGCTGGCCCAACCGGAGATCAAGCTGGGGGTGTTTGCGCCGCTCGGCTCGATCTTGTTGCCATGGCGAATCGGTGGACGCGCACTGGATCTGCTGGTGTCCGGAAGAACGCTGGCCGCTCTGGAAGCCAAGGAGCTAGGACTCCTGTCTGTCATCGAACCGGAACCCGAAGTCGCGTGTCTGGCCTTCATTCGAAAGCACATCCTGCCGTTGTCTGCCTCGTCCCTGCGCTTTGCCGAGCGCGTGGCCAGACGCTCCCTTGCGCGGGCACTCAACGAAGACCTTCCGGCCATTGAGAAGCTGTATCTGGAAGAGCTGATGGCAACGCCAGACGCCAGCGAAGGAATCGAAGCATTTTTGGCCAAGCGCCCCCCCCGCTACCAGGGAGAAGGAGGATAGCCGATGCGTCCTGAAGAGCTTGTTGAGTTTGCTGATGGCCTGTATCACGACACCGAGTTTTCTGCCCCACGCGCATGGCGAGAGCGCAACAATGGACGCAAGGCAATCGGCTATCTCCCGATCTACGCGCCACGCGAACTGATCGACGCTGCGGGAATGCTGCCCGTGGGACTCCTAGGGGGGCGCGGCTTGATCGAAATCATCCGAGGGGATGCCTACTATCAATCGTACATCTGTCAGATCCCACGCAGCACCGTGGA
>CALLYL010000409.1 GCA_937859535.1 uncultured Myxococcales bacterium | reverse complement strand
AGGCGTCGCTCTAGCTCACGGATGTCAAACGCTTGGTCGGCCCCGTACAGCTCGGTGGCACCTTCGAGCCCGGCGCGTCGCCCGTACCACAGCTCCGCGTGCTTGTCGCTCGGCCTGAGCAGCAGCGTAAAGCGTCGCTCTTTGCCCGGCGTAAACACCGCCACCGTCTCGGGTTCAGACAGGTCGGTCAAAAACAGCAGGTCGGACGACTGACGGAAGCGATGGTGGTTGTCGGCATTGCGACGCTCATCACGTCCGCCAAACAGGACCGCACAAGCACCGGGCGGCAGCCGTTCCAGCAGGGCCGCACGTCGAGAAGCACAAGCAGCAAGCATTTTTACCCTTCAGCCTACCTTACCTGCAAAGCGGCGCTGCCGAGAAGCGGCACCGACTACTGTAGAGACAGCACGACACCGGCGCGTGCTGGGACGGGGATGGACAGTCGGCCTCCCGCTGCTGGAACGGTGAAGGTCTGGCCGGTGAGCTGGTCTTTGATCGTCGCGGAGGCCGTCCAGCCTAGCTCGCTGGGAATGGGCACCAACGCGGTCGCGGAATAGGACAGTCGATTGAGCACCACCAGGGCACCCTGCTGCGGCACATCATCGGGACGAGCATAGGCGTAGAGATCCTCGCTGAGCAGCGCTGTGACCAGCTTGCCTCGTCGCAGTCCCCGGAGACTTTGCCGTGCCTTGAGCAGCCGCTGCACGCGATCGAGCTGGCTTTTTTCCCGCGTCGCGAGCTGGTTGCCGAGCCGCATCAGGTGGCGGTTGTCGGGATCGCCGCCTCCAAACTCACCGTACTCGTCGCCGTAATAGAGCAGGGGCAGCCCCGGCATCGTAAACACCGACAGCGTTCCCAGCCACTGCCGGTCATAGGGTTCGTCGTCGATGGGCGCTAGCGGTAGCCGGTCCCACTTGTTGTTTGCGGTGTTTCGGTCCCACATCGAGCCGGGCGTTGGGTCGCGATAGGTCGCCATCGAGACAAAGCGCGAGGTGTCGTGGCTGCCGAGGTAGTTCACCATCGTGCTGCCCTTGAACTGGTCCAGGCTGGCGTGGGTCCAGTAGTCGAGGTGCAGGAACCGCTTTTCATCGTACGCAAAGATTCGGTACGAGTTGGCGTGATACCAGACGAAGTCGAATTGGCCGTCGAGGCCGGTCGGACCCATGTAGCGCTTGATGGTGTCGTATTCGCTCTGGTTTGTCGCAACGTCACCGTCGCGCCAGCCCATGGCCGTTTCACCGAGCAGGTAGTAGCGCGTCCCGGCCTGCTCGAAGCGCTCCCGGACGCGGGCGGTCAGGTTAAAAATCGCGGCGTCCTCGACGTGTTTGACCGCATCCACGCGCAGGCCGTCGAGGTCAAAGTTGCGCAGCCACCACAGCGTATCGTCGATAAACTGTTCCGAGGCCTCGGTCACCGTCCAGTCGATATCCGGCATGTAGGGCGCGAACAGGCACGACAGCCGCTTTTCGGTCCAATCGCAGCCCGGCGATCCGCAGACGCAGCCGGTGCGAAACCAGCTCTGCTTTTTCGGATCTTGGAAATACTCGTGCTGCTCGTGTACGTGGTTTAACACCGCATCCATCAGCACGCGGATGCCGTGACGGTGAGCCGCCTGTACCAGCCTTTGCAGCGCCTCGTCGCCGCCGATCCGATCGTCAACCTTCCGAGCTTGGACGGGCCAGTAGCCGTGATAGGAAGCAACGCTATACTTGCCACTCTGATCGATGTGAGCCGTTGAAGGCTGGCTGTAAAAGGGGCTCAGCCACAGGGCGCGCACGCCGAGCTTGTCGAAGTAGCCGCTCTCGATTTGCTGGGTCACACCCTGGAGGTCGCCGCCGCGAAAGTTCGCTTCAGGACGAACGGCGGGCACCGCGCCGGGGTTTTTGCCGTCGCCATCGACGAAACGATCGGTCATGGCCATGTACAGCGGCGTGTCGGACCAGCGGAACGGCTCTGCCTCGATCCAGAACGGCAGTAGCAAGGGCTCGCTGTCTTTGCCTCCCGCTGAACCGGTCAACGCAATTTGGTACTTACCGTCGGGAAGATCGCGCAGATGGAGCTCGGCGCTCTGGCGGTCTTTGGCGATTCGCAGTTCGGCAGAGGACAGCTTGGGCAGCGGGGACAGTGGGTCGGAGTCAGGACGACGGATCGTCGACAGAATCTGGCACACACCCGGTGATTTGCTCGACGAGGGGGAGCGAACCCGAATGGTCGCTGTGAACTCACCTTGCCCGGATGCGCTGCGGGTGACCTTGAGCGAGCTGGGATCGACGGTGAGAGCGACTCGAAAGCAATCCGCGACGCGCAGTCCCGAGTTTTCCGTGCCGCCCACATACTTGCGATAGGCGTTGCCCGTGTCGAGCTGCCAGTTTGTTCCATCCTCGACGATCTTGTAGCCGTGGAGACCGGGCCGGAGCCGTAGGTTCACGGTGTAGGCACCGCTGCCATCTGGGCCGCTCAGCGTCTCGGCGGTCGGATTCCAGCCATTCCACTCTCCTGCGATGGCGACCGAGCGGACCGAGCGACTCGGCACATAACGCACGGTCACCGGACAAGTGGCGTCGGCAGCGGGTTCGGTGAGGGTGGCGCATGGACCTTCGCCGGGAAGCGGATCACGAAGGTCGGGGTCGCCGGTTCCCAGATCAGGGTCGTTGCCACCACCGGGGCTGCTACAGGCGATGAGCACGACGGCGAGGGTTGCCACAGGCCAGCGAGCGTTGCGAGAAGACATGGGCGGGCTTCCTTGGCGTACGGGTTTGGCGAGAGGACTGCTATTTCGGCGGTCCCGCAACTTGTGTCGGACTTGTTGGTGCTGGTGAAGGAGCAGACGGCGTGGGTGGTTTGTTCTGCGGTGCCGCCTGCTGGCTCGGTGGATTTTGCGCCGGGTTGTTTGGTGTGGCCGCCTTTTCGGGCTGCGCGTAGCCCCAGTCGCGCATCACCGTTGCGACCTCGCTTTGCGTCGATCCCCCGCCGCGTGACAGGCTGGTCGCAATCGCCCCGGGACTGGGCTGGTCGCGCCACAGCAGGACATCGCCTCGCTCACCGAGCACTGGCGGATACGCAGCAAACAGTCGTCCCAGGATTG
>CALLYL010000408.1 GCA_937859535.1 uncultured Myxococcales bacterium | reverse complement strand
CATCGGCTCAGACTCGGTAAGCTGGCGGAGTGCAGCGATCCCTTTCTGTAGCAGACTCCGTGTGCGCAGACACTCCTCCGCAGAGGCATCTGTCATCATGACCACCGGCACAGCAGAATCGGGACCGGTCTGTGCTCCTTTGGGAGAAATCACGAAGATGGAGGGATAGGCAGAGACCTCTGAATCGAAGGGGGATGCACTTGAGAGATCGAGATAGCTGCGCACCACAAAGTGCTCAGAAATGAGACGACGTAGTGGGGCTCCGTAGCGATTCCTGGTCCAGCGGTCGGCGCAGATCAATGACAGTGCGCCCTCAGAGGAAAGCAAGGAGAGCGCCCGCTCGATGAATGCTACGTACAAATCGGCGCGATCATACAGAGAGACATAGCGAGATCGGTACTCTGCTTGCAGCGAGACCGGAATCTGTTCAATGCGGACATAGGGTGGATTTCCAACGATGAAGTCAACTCCTACTGCAATCGGAGTCAGCAGAAAGTCTGCGCAGACAACCCAACGCTCTACGAGTCGCTTCGCAGCCATCCCCGTAATTCCAGCCGCACCGAGCACCCCCATCAGGTTCTGTCGTGTGGCCTCCACATGCGCAGGATCGACATCAACAGCGAGAAGTGCCGTCTCCAGTTCGGATGGAGTTCGACCATGACGTTTGGCGGATCGGAGCAGCCTCTGCGCGGCAGCAACTAGAAATGCACCATGTCCACAAGAGGGCTCTAGGAGTCGCATCTTCGCTAAGTCGCGTTCCGGTTGATAATCAACCAGTTCAAGGATTAACTCCACGATGTGCGGCTTGGTCAGCACGACGCCATGCGTCTCCCCTGAGCTACGCGACCCGTAGTCGTAGGAGTCCTTCTGAATCACGGCAGGAAAGTCAAAACCAGTCTGCATGACTACTGCTCTCCATCCAGAAATCCGCGAACATGGCCCGCCAGCGCTGCGAGAAAGCGGCGGATGCTCAGTTCGTCGGACGGCTCGCTATAGATGTTCTCTTCACAGCTATCCATGCTGCTCAAGAGCAGGGCAGTCCCGTCGTACATTCGCTCTCGACGTAGCTTACTCAGCAGGAGTTCATAGCGTTTGGCATAGGACGGTCGTTCCGCAAACTCAGGAAACACAGAAAAGTGCGACTCGCTTACGCTGACAGGTCGCCGAGAACCGTCGGCATCTTCGACCAGCATCAACCAGCCCAGCCATGGACGAACTGCACCTTTGCCAAATGCTCCCTCGCGATAGGCCGTCCACAGGTCGGTTGCGCTTCCCAATGCCTCCTCCGTACGGTTGTTGTAATTGTTGCCAAAGGACGGCCCCTTTTGAGACTTGAACTCTACCGCTGCCAGCAACTGCTGCCGATGCACAACGAGCACATCCCACTCTTTGGTAGGACGAAAGAACCCCGGCAGCTCACGGCGTTGACGATCATAGATACTCTCCGGTGGAAGTCCGCACTCCCGCAGGAGCCAAGTGACCAGGGCCGCAAATCCATCCATCTGTCGTCCGCCGGTGACAGCCGCCCGTCCCCCGCGATCACCTTCGCCAACCTGGCTGGCCTGTCGTCGCAGCGTCGACCAATAGTGTCGAACCGCCTCACTCACCCGATCTTCATATCCACTTGGCAACATGTCCGGCGATGTTACCAAAAGAAGGTTCAGCGGCTACATCGCATTGGATAAATCTGTCAGCCTCGGGCCCGCCGGGACAGGGCGATCAGTCCAAATGGTCCGGGTCGTCGTTCTTGTTCGACATGGACCGATTCCAC
>CALLYL010000407.1 GCA_937859535.1 uncultured Myxococcales bacterium | reverse complement strand
CTGCCCCCTCCCGCCAGCACGCTCTATGAGCTGATTCGTGGCGATCGTGCGCTCGGTGATGCCGACCCCGTGCAAATGACGTTGGGATTCCGGGCTCGTCCCAATCGCAGCGCCAATCGGTTTCGACCACCCTCGCTCGTCAACGTCTGGGACTACTCCGTGTTCTTCCATAGCGGCGCTGAACCGACGCTGCGTGGGGCCGTGGTGTTTCTGAATAGCCAGCTTTCGCTCGCGCTGTCGGATCCCCAGATTGACGATTTGGTCGAGTACCTAAAGACGCTCTGATTGCAGTTGAGCGGTCGCGGGTCCGAGCGAGCGGCTGCGACGTCGACGTCGTATGGAAAAGCCGATGCCGACCAGTGCAGCGAGAGCGCCAAACAGGGCCAGCATCCCGCCTACGCGGACCCGCGACCAGTCCGCTTCGTCTCCAGGTCGATTCCTAAATACCGGGATGATCATGGCACCAGCCGGTCGCTTCACGGACTTCATCGGCGAGATCGGATCGCAGTGAATGTCGGGATCTGGATTCCGGCAGCCGTTGTCGCCGCCCGGATCGTGGACCTGGATCCAGGATCTCCACACGACCAGCCGGTCGCCTGCCCACGCGACGTCATGGCCGTGATGCAGCGTAGAACTCGGCAACTTGGCTTCCTGCCAGATCGCCTTCTCTGCATCAAATCGCTGGAGTTCAAGGTCTTTCCCATTGGAGTAAAATCGGCCTTCCCCCTCGGCGATTGACTCTAGGGAGCTGTTCTCGTTGTCAAAGTGGGTCGGCGGCAACTGGCTCCAGGTACGAGTCGTGAGATCGTAGCGCAGACCGTCAGAATTCACGGGTACAACGATTGCGCGCGGGGTCGGAAGGATTCTGAAGCCATTCAGACCCTGGAACAGCTCTGAACCGTCGCCGATGGGATCCCAGCGATCGGTCTGCGGATCGTAGATTCCCCCATCGTAAAGCGTTCTCAAGCCGCCACCCTCCACAGCAGAATAGCCGAAGCCGCCGAACACGATGACGCGTGAGCCGAGCAGCGCGACGTGTGCCCCAGTGCGTCCCTGCGGCGAACCATGGCTCGCAATCGGGGTCCAATTGTCGGCCTGTGGATCGTAGAGCGCGCCATCGCTGACAATCGTGCATCCACCGCTCGGGCTGCAGCCGCGCCAGTGGTTCGGCTTCGCGATGCCGCCCCAGATAAAGAGCTGCGTGCCGGTCCACGCTCCGTGCGTGCCGGTGCGCGGAGACGGTGCGTTTTGGTCGTGATGGGAGTCACAGTCGCCCGTCGAGCCACCGAATCCGCCGGGCGTTTTGAGGAGGCGCTCCCTCGGTCGGCAGTGCGACCCAGGTGTTGATCGGGATAGGCACGCAGACCTGCTTTGTGGAAGGGGCTCCGAGGAGCAGACCGAGCAGTGCGAGCAAGGGACGCATGCATTCATAGTCGCAGAATTCATTTGCTTTGGGTATTCGGAGCGGAGCTGCGCGGTGTCCATCGTGAGCGGCGCATGCCAGCGCTGTGGCCGGGCCAGCGGATGGAAACGGCTTCGACGCATCGTCGAGCGTCCGTGTGAAGGGCGAGGGAGGGTGGTTAGGGTTTGGGGGGATGTTCGGTGGCGGGTGCGGGTGACGAAGGATCGGGTTTCGGACTCGGTGGCTGGAAATTGTGTTTGGAATCTTGTGTTTGGAATCTTGTGTCGAAATGACCAGTTAGTGGTCGACCTGCACCGGGCGACGCGAGGTGTTATGATTTTTGGGTCTGCGTGCGAGGATCTCTCGGCATGTAGATCAGTGGCAAGCATGGACGCGGAATCGCTACCGTAGGCACCAGCGACCACACAACGCTATGTAAATCAAAAGGATGGGTTATGAAAATCAAGATTGTGCACAGAGCCGATGGACGGGCCCTTAATGATTCAACGATCAAGCGTGATAAGGGGTTTGCTTGCCAGAATGGCGCATGGGCCACTGGCAAAAACACCGTGACCAATGCTCGCGCATTTGTGGCCAAATTGCTCGATCCGAACTATGACGTTTCGAAATTGAAAGGGTTCGAGTTGGCCGCCGAAATCTTGAAGCCGGTCAAGTCCAATTTCAAGAACAAAGAAGGCAAGCAGCTCATGACCACACCGGGCCTCAAGGACGTTGTGGCAAGCATCAAGCGAATTCTCAAAGATACTCGTGCCTTCTGGATTAGCACCTCACTCAACGAAGAGTGTGGTGGCTATAACGATGGTAAGAACAATGTCTATCAGTTCACTCTCCCCAAGGAACTAAGGCAGTATGTGGTGGTGAAAGACGAAAACGGAACTCGGCTAGAGAAAATCAAGGACCGCACCGATGCGTTGCAGCCGAGCATATGCATGGATGGTGATGCCACGGATGGTTCTGATTCAAACATTATCGCGATCAATAGCGGACCACTCAATGACGTAGAGATTTCATTCCTTACGTCGCTGCCGCTGGCTTGGACGAAGCAGATTGCTCCATAGTAGGTCGCTGCCTCGCTGACACTAGCGTCGAACGGCAAGACATCCCTGTCGTTTCTGGGCGCTAGCCATCATCTACTCGATACATCCAGGTTCCTCGTCCAGCTCCGTGGGGAGTGTTGGGTGGCTTGCGCGGTCAGGGGGTGGGGGGTTTTGGGTGGGATGCTCGGTGGTGGGCGACGAAGGCTCGGGCTTCGGACTCGGTGGCCACAAAGTGGGTCTGGACTTCGCTTCGGCCCAGCAGTCGCATGGCGTTGGTTATCAACGCAAAGACGGTGCGCAAAAGTCCATTGGCACCGAAGACGACGGCTTGGATTTGGAAGGGATGGCTGCGGAACCACTCGGCGTAGCGGCGTCGCGCTTCGGCGCTCATCGAGCCCCCGGCGGTGGCATCGACGATCTCGTAGACATGGCCGTACTTTTGATAGATCAGGAACAGGTGCTCACACAGGGTGATGATCTCCTCGGCGGAGATCTCTCCTTGCGCGATCACAAAGACGAGATCTTCTTCGATGCGAAAGCGGTGCGTACCGATGGACTGCCAGGGCTGCATAAGACCGTTTATGTTACAGGGATGGTGTCCCACGGGCTAGGGCCCCAAGGGCTAGGCCCCCACAACTACTCGAATGCCGTCGCGGGCTTGCGTACGGAAGCGGACCGGGCCAGGGTGCGTGCTAAGGTGCGGCCATGGCTTCATCGCATGCGCTGGTGGTCGAGGACGAAGAGCAGTTCCGCAAGGTGGTTGGGGAGTTTTTGCAGACGGCAGGTTATCGGGTGACGCTGTGTGAGAGTGGCGACAAAGCGATACGACTGGTGGAGAGTCAGCCCTTCGATGTGATCATCAGCGACGTACGGCTCGGCTACGGACCGGATGGGCTGGATGTGCTTGCGGCGGTGCAGAAGCATCAGCCACAGACGCCGGTGATCCTCATGACGGCATTTGGTGATGTCGAAAACGCGATGAAGGCGATCCAGCAGGGAGCGTACGACTACATCTCGAAGATGCCGTTTCAGCCGCAAGAGCTGCTCCAGTTCGTGGCACGGTCGCTCGAGCGGCGGCGGCTGGCGGAGGAAGGGACCAAAAAGCCGAAGGAAGCGCGAGGCAAGATTCGCGAGATCGTCGGTCGGTCCCCGGCGATGCTGGAAGTCTACAAACTGGTGGCGCGGGTGGCGAGCACGCTCTCGACTGTGCTGGTGGTTGGTGAATCGGGGACGGGTAAGGAACTGGTGGCGCGGGCGATTCACAACCACTCGACGCGGGCACAGGGTCCGTTTGTGGCGGTGAACTGCACGGCGATCAGCGAGTCGCTGCTTGAGTCGGAGCTGTTTGGTCACGTCAAAGGAGCGTTTACGGGCGCGCAGCACTCGAAGCGCGGCTACTTCGAGGAAGCGCAGGGCGGCACGCTGTTTCTGGATGAGATTGGCGATATCAATCCCAAGATGCAGGCGCAGCTTTTGCGGGTGCTGCAAGAGGGCGAGATTCGTCGGGTGGGCAGTACCGAGCCGCTGCGGGTCGATGTGAGAGTCGTTGCTGCGACCAATCGCGATCTAGATGAAGAAGTCCAAAAGGGGCGATTCCGCGAGGATCTCTACTTCCGCATCAACGTGGTGACGATTCGGCTGCCACCGCTGCGGGAACGGCCGGACGATATTACTCTTTTGGTAGAACACTTTTTGGCCAAGTACGGCGACCGCGAAGGGCGCAGCTCGGTCGGAGTCGCCGATGAAGCGATGGCGCTTCTGCGTCGCTACGACTGGCCCGGTAACGTTCGCGAGCTGGAAAACGTGATCGAGCGAGCACTGGCTCTGTCCAAAAGCGGAATCGTGCTACCGTCGGACCTGCCCATTGATTTGCTTGGGAGTGAGGCCCGGAGCTTGCCGCGCTCGGGAGGCAGTCTGGTCGATGATCGGCCTACGCTGGCCGAGCTGGAGCAGCGGTATGTGAACCTGATCTTGCAGCAGGAAGGTGGCAACAAAAAACGTGCGGCGGAGGTGCTGGGAATCGATCGGAGGACGCTCTACCGAACCCTGGAGCGCGGCAGTCCTGAGCGCAGTGAACGCGGTGAGCGCGAGAGCAGCGACGAAAAGGACGGCAGCTAAACACTCGTCTTGT
>CALLYL010000406.1 GCA_937859535.1 uncultured Myxococcales bacterium | reverse complement strand
TCAGGCGTGGTAGCGCTCGCTTCCTCCGCTCGTCGCTGCGCCAGCGCTCCAGCCCCTCTTCTATCTACTTCTTCTTTTGTTTCTTAGGAAAGCCAGGGGGGAGAATAGATACATCTTGGGGTGAAAATGGGCACTGGTCGACGGAAAGTGTCGATGTATCTCGCTCGTTTCGAGCTACATCCGAGATACATCAGCTACATCATCGGCCTCGGGAACCGCACGTGATAGTTCTAGGCGGCACGAAATTTGCAATCATTATAATAGTAATCGTTGAACTGATCTTGCGGTCGTTAGGACCTGGACTTGATGGTTGAGCGATCGCGATCAGGTTGGCGATCGAGGTGACGATCGGAGCGGATGAGCGATCGCGATCGGATTGGCGATCGAGGTGACGATCGGAGCGAATGCGATCGGGTTGGCGATCGGCAAACTGCCAAACCCAGCCGATCGAGTTCACCCGGCCCGGTCGAGGGCTGCCAGTAGCGAACCGGGACTTCTCGCGGCCAAGCGGCACATCTTCCCCGGTGCCTTTCTCCTCAGTCCTCTCCCGGCGATCTGATACAGGTGCAGATCGCTCTCGCTCGTTTTGTCGATGAACACTCGCGAGACTTGCGGGCAGTCGAAGCCCTCGATCAAGCATCGGTTTAGGTACAGACGGTGCAGGCTGGCAGCTCGGAAGCGGCGCAGGATCGATGATCGATCCTTTGTTTCGTGTCCGAGGTACGCGCTTCGCGGTGTTTGCTGCGCGAGCTGGCGGGCGTGATCGTTGCTTGGGCAGAAGTACAGCTCGAAGGGCAGGGGGCCGGGCATCTGCTCGGGCAACGGCTCGACCAGGTACGGACACAGGAACCCGTCGGCGATCGCTTTCGACAGTCGATAGGTGAACAACGACGAGCCGAACAGCTCGACGCATTCCGCCGACCACGGCGAGGCCGAGAACCCGAGCGCGAGTCGGAACCGGGCCAAGCTCTTACGATTGCATGACGCGGGCTGGTTGACGTGGTGGCACTCGTCGAATAGGAGCAGCGCTCCGTCCGGGTAGCTGTCCAGCCGTCGCCACAGCGTCGCTTGACTCGCGAGCGTCAGCAGACACGACGCCGGGCGGCGGAGTTGCGCTTTGTCGATGTAGAAAGGAGTCCGTGTCTCTCTTCGTAGATCATCGGCAAACTGCGTGATGATCTCTTCGGTCGGGGCGGCGATGACCACCGGCACCCGCTTGGCCATCGCGTAGTAGGCCAGCAGCCGGATCACTCGGCTCTTTCCGGTTCCCGTCGGCATCTGCACCAGTCCTCGCGGCTGCTGCAAATTGAAGTGTTCGATACAGATTTCCAGCGCCGTCTTTTGGTGCGGCCACAGATTGACCGGCAATTGAGGGGGAATTGATTTTAATTCGGTCAATTCCTAGGAATTCCTTCCGTCGCTGGTGGCAATTGACCGGGAATTAACGGGAATTGATGAAGAATTCCGCCTCAATTCCCGCAGGAATTCCCGCGCTTTTTTGGTCGATGCTTTTTTAGTGTCCGAAAGCACTGCATCCAAATCTCGTACGGACTCCGGAGGTAGGGAGTCGTAGAGCATGGCGAGGCCATGGACCAGCAGCGAAAGGTGTTTGGTACGGGAACGGGAAAACCTTCCCGCTTGCTCTTCGATGAGTGTGCAGGTGGGCTCATCGAGTTCCGCTTTCACATACAGGCGCTTGATGGGCATGACTTCACGTTAGCGGACTGCACCACAAAGTGATGTGAAAAGTGGGCTCGAAAAAGTAGCGATCAGCGACGGAAATTCCTGTTTTTCAGGAATGTCAAGGGATGGGTCCACAGTGGGGCCACAGTGGACCCACTCAAGGACAGGCCGGACGGTTCCAGGCTATCCATTTTGAGGTGAGCGAAAACAGCCAGCACTTCCATTCCGTGTTCGGTGTCACGCCCCCTGATGGGGCGTACTTCTGCCGGGTTCGGCTGCGGCTCAAGGGTCGGGTTGGGAATCCTCCTTCTATCAAGTGTGAGAGTCTTTCGGAGGATGCGATCCAAGCGGAGATCGATGCTTCCGAGGCATTCCGTAGGACGCTGGAAGCGGTCGATCTGCGGACTCCGTTAGGGGACCGTCCGTGGGTGCTGGATGCGGATCTTCAGTTCTTTGGCAGCGATGGAGCCGCGATCGACGCTCCGAGCAAAATTGAAGTCACCTACTTTGGCGTGACCGCTCCGAAGAAGGACAAGAAGCGCAAAGGGAGCGCAGAACCACGGGAAGTGGCTGAGGCTCTGA
>CALLYL010000405.1 GCA_937859535.1 uncultured Myxococcales bacterium | reverse complement strand
TGGAACGACCCGAGAAGCCGAACTGGGTCGTTATGCGACGGTGATTCATCTCCGCACGCCGGTGGTCGGCTACAACCACCAAAATCCGTTGCGCATCGAGAACGCCGAAGAAGCCCGAGCCATAGACGAACGGATTGCTGTTGCCTGGGAGGGTCATCCGCAGCGCATCTTTATCGATAACACCCCGAACTTTATGTCGAAAGCACATGCCGCACTTGATGCCATCGTTTCGGCGCTGCCAGAGTCATGCAAGGGCAATTTGTCGATTCCCTCGTGGCCGTGATAGTAGACGGAGCTCAGTCTCTAGAACTGTCGCGAAAGGTGGATCACATCTATGAACGGGCTTCATGCGTTGAGCGGACTCCTTCACGATCGAGTGGCAGTGGTAACCGGTGCCGGCCGTGGCATTGGTCGGGTATGTGCCACCTCTTTGGTTTCAGCCGGTGCGAGCGTCGTCATCAACGACGGGGATAGCGAACCCGCCGAAGATGCCGTACGTGAGTGCCTGGCCATTCGTCCAGGAAGCGCTGTCGCCTCGATTGGCTCAGTGACCGATCCGAAATACACCGACCAGTTGATGAAGACGGCGGTCGATTCGCTCGGCAAACTCGACATATTGGTGAATAACGCCGGCTTGTCACGAGACAAGATGTGCCACCTGATGCCCGACGAATGGTGGGATTTGGTGATCGACGTCAACCTGACTGGCACGTTCAACTGCATCCGCTCGGCGGCTCCTTATATTCGTGAAGTCGCAAAGAGAGAGCTAGAGGAGCTGGGGCAGCCTCGCTATAACCGCAAGATCGTCAACTTCTTCTCGACGGCAGCGATTCGTGGCAACCCCGGTCAAATCAACTACGTGGCTGCGAAAATGGGCAACGTCGGCATCACCCGGGTCGTTGCTCAAGAGTGGGCTCGCTATCACGTCAACTGCAATGCCGTCGCCCCCGGCTTCACTGAGACCCGCATGACGGCGGCCAAAAAGCCTGGCGATGTACTCGGGGTACCTGAGGATCAGCGACAAGCGACGCTTCAGCGCATCCCGATGGGACGCTTTGGTCAGCCGCAAGACATTGCCAACGCGGTGCTGTTTTTCGCGTCTTCGCTGTCCGATTACATCACCGGTCAGGCCATCAATGTCTCGGGCGGGATGCAGATTCCGTAGCTGACGCGACGTTTGAGCCCCAAAACAGAAACGGCCCGCCTTATTCAGGCAGGCCGTCTCACCGACTCGTCGAACCGAAGTGCGAGGTTGCCGGGTGATCCACCCCAAGCGGAGTTAGAAATAGCGCTTGAGGGTGGTCTCCAAGTTGCTTTGCTCTCGCGAGTAAAAGTAAGTGCGAGAGCGCGGCACCAAGGTTAAGCGAAGTAACTACTTGATGGATTGCTAGAGCAAGGGGTGTGCCAGCTCAGGTGAAGGCGAATCGCTCCCCCCGAGAACCTAGCGATTTCCTTGAAAAGAGACGCTGGCTCGTGGTACGCGGAAGCGCTCCCTGTGATTGGCCCATAGCCGTCGCAAGCCCGCTGCCTGACATGGGTGTCAGAGCCGTTGGTGGAACATGAAACTTTTTTCATAGGCATACGGTATCGTGCCCAACTTGCTTGTCATCAACGCCGACGGACCCGAGACGAGGGTCGCCCTGGTCGAGAACGGCCAAATCGTCGAACTCTACATCGAGCGCCGACGCGAGCGAGGCATCGTCGGCAACATCTACAAGGGGAAGGTGCTGCGAGTTCTGCCCGGTATGCAGGCAGCGTTTGTGGACATCGGGACCGACAAAGCGGCGTTCTTATATGTAGCGGACGTGCGTGGCGCTCCTGAGGACATCAAGTCGCTGTTTGTCGATGAAGACGACGAGGCGAGCCGAAAGAGCGAAGACGACAAGAGCCGCGATGCGCGAATCGAAGATCTGCTCAGGCCAGGCCAAGAAGTCATCGTCCAAGTCGCCAAAGCGCCGATTGGCACCAAGGGCTCGCGGTCGACGTCGTACATCTCGCTACCTGGCCGCAACTTGGTGTTTATGCCGACGGTCGATCATGTCGGGATTTCACGTCGGATCGGCTCTGAAAAGGAGCGCAAGCGACTGCGGTCCATCGTCGACTCGATGCGCCCGCCGGGTACCGGTTTCATCGTCCGGACCGTCGCTGAAAATGTGCAGGAAGCCGAGCTACGCGCCGATATGGAGTTCCTCATCAAGCTATGGAACTCGATCGTAAAGAAATCGGAAGCAGCCAAAGCTCCGGCGCTGCTCTATCACGACCTGGATTTGCTGCTGCGCACGGTCCGTGACTTGTTCACGAGCGATGTCGAGAAGCTCATCATCGACAGCAAGCCCGAGTATGACCGGCTGCTCAAGTTCACGAGCACCTTCATGCCTGAGTACGTGAGCAAGATCGATCTGTATGACGCGAGTGAGCCGATCTTCGATGCCTACGGAATCGAGATGGAGCTTGATCGAGCGCTTGAGCGAAAGGTGTTCCTCAAGTCAGGTGGCACGCTGATCATTGATCAAGGCGAGGCGCTCACGGCGGTCGACGTCAACACTGGCAAGTTCGTTGGAAAGCGCAACCTAGAAGAGACGATCACCAAGACCAACCTGGAAGCGTGTAAGGAAGTCGCGGACCAGCTTCGGCTGCGCAACATCGGCGGCATCATCATCATCGACTTCATCGATATGGACCGCGAGGCGAACCAGGACAAGGTGATGCGAGCGTTCCTCGATTCGGTCAAGCCGGACCGGGCACGCACCAATGTCACGAAAATCTCGGAGCTTGGCCTTGTCGAAATGACGAGGAAGCGCACTCGAGAGTCGCTGGGTCGAATGCTGACCGAGCAGTGCGTGTACTGCGATGGCAAGGGGTACACCAAGTCGAAAACGACGATCGCGTACGAAGTGCTGCGCCAAATCCGTCGTGAAGGTCATGCATTTGCCGATGACACGATCGTCATCCACACCCATCCCGAAATCGCCGAGCTGCTTGCGTCGGCCGACAACGAGTTCATTGAGGCGCTCGAGAAGCGGCTGCAAAAGAAGATCCTCATCAAGCCGCGTGAGCGCTTCGATGTGGAACAGGGCCACATTGAGCGCTTCCACATTCGTGGGGCCAGCACCGACGATAAAAAAGAGAAGTCGAGCGACTCTCCACGGGGGCAGCACCACCGGGGGCGATCGACGCCATCGCCAGTCGCTGTCATCGCTCCGGTCGGTGAACCTGGATCTGGTGACGCCAAGAAATAACACGCGATGACCGATTGGCTGCTTACTCAACTTGCAGACGGTCGCTCCGTGCGAATTCGAGCGGGACGAGTTGTCGCGGTTTCATCTGACCTACGTGCCGAGACGGACGCGGTCATTGACTGCGCGGGCGGGACCATCGAGCCCGGCCGCGTAAACGCGCACACACACCTATATAGCGGTCTGGCTCCCCTGGGGATGCCGGCCCCCCTTCGGCCACCGGAAAATTTTGTGCAGATCCTCGAGCGGATCTGGTGGCGTCTCGATCGGGCACTGGACGAGGCATCTTTGCGGGCTGCAGCTCGGTTTTACGTCGCTCAGTCTCTGCTATCGGGCACAACCTCACTGGTCGATCATCACGAGTCACCGGGTTTGATTGTCGGGTCGCTGGATGTTCTTGGCGATGTGTGTGCGGAGCTAGGCTGTCGGGCGCTGCTCACCTACGGCGCGACAGAGCGAAATGGTGGTGCTGAGGAAGGCGTAGCAGGACTCGCTGAGTGCCGGCGCTTTGTGCAGAGCAACACGCGTCCGCACATACGAGGGCTCATCGGTCTGCATGCAAGCTTCACAGTTTCCGACGAGACCATCCGAGCGGCGGGGCGTCTGTGTCGAGAGCTGGGCACGCAATTGCACGTACATGTAGCCGAGGACTTGGCCGACGTTGAGGATGCTCGCCGCCGAGGCTATCGCGATCCGCTCGATCGGTTGCTGTCGCTGAACGCCCTGCCAGCCGGGTCAATCGTTGCGCACGGCGTTCATTTGGATGAACCTGCGGTGCGCCGCTGCTCCGATGAGGGGCTGTGGCTGGTACAAAACCCACGGTCCAATCACGGCAATCGTGTCGGATATCCGCACCATTTGCGTCATTCACGACGGGTGGCGCTGGGGACCGATGGCTATCCTGCGGTGATGGCCGATGAAGAATCGGCGCTATGGCTGCGTGCCCGTGAGGCAGGTGACGACGACAATGCGGTGGCTCAACGCGTGGACGCAGGCTGGTCACTTGTTTCAGAACACTTCGCCCTGCCCTTTGCACCGCTCCAGCCCGGTTGCGCCGCTGATCTAGTGGTGCGCAGTCCAAGCGGTCAGGTCCGCCACGTATTTACGGCTGGGCAACTGGTCGTTCACGATGCTGTGCTGGTCCATGGTGACTTGGCCAAGATCAGCGAGGAGGCGAGTCACGAGGCCTCCCGACTGTGGCAAATCATGACGGCGCTCTGAGGTTTCCTTCCCCATCGCCTGCTCTCTTTTTCGCAAGGACGTTTCCATGTCTTCCGCTTCGTTCCCAACCGATTCCGTCGCCCTTTCCAACGCGGTGCGCCGTCTTCGCGAGCTGCAGGTGAAATTGCCTCAGCTTGCTCAGCTTGCCGATCCATCGCTGATTCCTCCATCGATCACGGCCGCACTGCGTGAGGTCGATCCCGACGCACCTCATGCACTCAACCTATGGCGAGTGCACTGGTATAACGATGCCAGTCGTCGTGGAATCCAAGCAGTGCCAGCGCATTTGGTGCTCGGCCCCGAAGTGACCGGGGTCGCTGCTCCGATTGTGGTGCTACTCGGCTCGCGGTTTCCAATGATCTCGGCCCATAAAGTCCTGGCTGCGTATGGATGTCTGGTGCCACGGCTCGCTTCGGGGGAGTTCGATCCCACGAGACATCGGGCACTGTGGCCCTCGACGGGCAACTACTGTCGTGGGGGCGTAGCGATCTCGCGAATCCTCGGCTGTCGGGGCGTAGCGATTCTGCCGGCAGGGATGAGCGCAGAGCGCTTTAACTGGCTCAAAAGCTGGGTCACAGATGACAGTGACATCGTGCGTACGCCCGGCACCGAGAGCAACGTCAAAGAGATCTACGACAAGTGCAATGAATTACGGCGAGATCCGGCAAACGTGATCCTCAATCAGTTTGCTGAGTACGGAAACTACCTGGTCCACTTTCAATGTACCGGGCGGGCGGCGGAGCAAGCGGCGCTGTCGCATCCGGGGTTGAAAATCTCGGCCTTTGTATCGGCAACGGGATCGGCAGGTACCATCGGCGCGGGCGACTACCTCAAGGAACAACATGGGTCGCGGATTGTGGCGGTCGAGGCCGCCGAGTGCCCGACGCTGCTCGCGAACGGTTTTGGCGAACACAACATCCAAGGCATCGGCGACAAGCACATTCCTCTGATCCACAATGTGATGAACACCGACTTGGTGGTGGCTGTTTCAGACCACAGCACCGACGGGCTACACTTGCTGTTCAATCATCCCGAGGGACAGCGATATCTGGCTGAGCGACGACGGTTTTCCCCAGAGCTGATTGCGGCGCTGGCGGGCCTTGGATTCTCTGGCATCTGTAACGTGCTCGCTGCGATCAAGACGGCGCGCTATCTGCGTCTGGGTGACGATGAGGCAGTGGTCACCGTCGCAACCGACAGTGCCGCCATGTACGGTTCCGAGCTTCTGAAGTCCGAACGGCGTTACTTCCCATCAGGGTTTGATCAGATTGCCGCAGCAGAGACGTTTGGCCAGCACCTACTCGGAGTGAGCACCGATTCCATGGCTGAGCTAACGCTGCGTGACCGCGACCGCATCTTCAACTTGGGCTACTTCACCTGGGTCGAGCAGCAAGGAATCTCGCTGACAGACTTCGAGGCCCGTCGGAGCCAACGTTTCTGGCGAGGACTTCGTAGCAACCTGCCGAAATGGGACGCAGCGATCGCCGCCATGAATCAGTGGACAACGGGAGACGGCGCGACGTGATCGGGCTCCGCTGTCTCGGTTGTGGCCGTGAAGTCTCGGTTCCAGCTTCGGGATCGGTTCCGTTTGTTTGTCCACACGCTGGAGACGGTGGCGATCATGTGCTGCTGCCGGTGTTGCCGACTCCTTCACCACGAGGCCAGGAGCAACAGTCGCAGCCTTTTCTGCGGTTCGCCGATCGGATGCTCGCCTTTCATCGCTGCCAGATAGCCAACCGTCCTCAGGTGTACTCGGACGTGGTGCAGTCGCTTGATGAACGGATCATGGCGCTGTGCGGTCATTCCTTTCAACAGACTCCGTTCCTCCGCAGTGATTCCCTATCGCAGCACTTTGGGCTCCATGAGCGCGGTGGCATTTGGATCAAAGACGAAACCAACAACCCCGGTGGTTCCCACAAAGGTCGACATCTGTTTGGCCTGATGGTCGAGCTGCTCGTTGGTGAGGCACTCGCTGGACAGCGTTCCAGTGCTCCACCTCCGGCGCTGGCCATTGCAAGTTGTGGCAATGCGGCCCTGGCAGCCGCTGTGGTTGCGTGCGCCGCAGCACGACGACTTCTGGTGTTCATACCCGCCGATGCAGAGCCCAGCGTGGTTCGTTCCTTGCGCGAACTGTCCGCAGAAATCACGATCTGCCACCGCCAACAAGGGGAGCCTGGAGATCCCTGTTATCTGCGCTTTCAAGAGGCGGTTCGGAATGGGGCCATTCCGTTCTGCTGCCAAGGTCCAGACAATGGACTGACGATTGAAGGCGGACAGACTCTGCTGGTGGAGGCGTTGGCGGACTTGGCCGCTATAGGACGGACACCTTCTCGAGTCATGGTGCAAGTTGGCGGAGGCGCACTCGCTTCAGCGTGTGCTCTTGCCATGGAAACTGCGCTGCAAACAGGACTCCTGCCAGAGCGTCCGCGCTTCTACACCGCCCAGACAGAGTCCGTGGCACCGCTCGATCGTGCCTATCAACGACTGATGGCCGAGTTGCATGACGCTGCTCCGGCGACCAATGAACCAGACTGGTACCAAATCGCCGCTCACAAGCGCCACTACATGTGGCCATGGGAAAGCGTTCCGCACAGTGCAGCGCATGGCATTTTGGACGACGAAACCTATGATTGGCTGGCGCTGGTACAAGCCATGATTCGTTCAAACGGACGTCCGGTAGTGGTTCCAGAAGTCAATATTCTGGCGGCCCAGTCCTTGGCACGAAATGCGACCGGAATTGCGGTGAGTGCGACGGGAAGTGCTGGGCTTGCCGGACTACTTACCTTGCACGAAAAAGAACCGCTCTCTCCTTTAGAAAACGTAGTGTGTCTGTTTACCGGAGTGATGCGATGACTACTCACCGATTGATTCGTTGCGCGCTCACCCAAACCAAGAATGCTTATCCGCTGATGCCAGCGCAGATTGCGGATCTCCCGACTTTGCAACAAAGGCTCGATGATATTCGCAACGCCAACGTCTATCACAACGTCGATCTGATCGCAGCGGCGGCGGCAGAGGGAGCCCGTGTCATCTGTCTGGGGGAGCTGTGTACCGCTCCGTATTTCGCTCTGTATACCGATCCGATGTGGTTGGCATTTGCGGAGGATGCTGCCATTGGTCCCTCCATCTCGGCCTTCCGTACTGCTGCACGCAATCATCACATCATCGTGATTGCTCCGATCTTTGAAACCGACGCCCGCAGTGGCAAGCGCTTCAATACGGCGGTGGTCATCGACGAGCATGGCGAACTCCTCGGCAAGTACCGCAAGACCCATATTCCCTGCGGACACAATGATCGGGGATCGTTTCACGAGACGTTCTACTACGGTCCGAGTGATGGACAGATGGGAGAATCGCCAGCCAACATTGCTCGCAACCCCTACTTTCCGGTGTTCCGTACGAGCGTCGGGAACATTGGTGTTGCGATCTGTTACGACCGACACTTTGAAGGAGTCATGCACTCTCTCAAAGAAGGTGGTGCAGAGCTGGTGTTTTGTCCGGCCATTACCTTTGGCAAAAAGAGTCGTCAGGTCTGGCATCAGGAGTTCTTCGTCGATGCGGTCAGACACGGACTGTTCATTGGCGGTTCGAACCGATTGGGAAGTGAACCGCCGTGGACCATCGAGTACTTCGGAGAGAGTTACTTTTGTGGACCCCAAGGACTCTGTCCGGGGCTCTCTGCCCCCAAGGGATTGGTGATGGCGGATCTCAACCTGGCAGAACTGACAGAGCCTGATCCCTCTGGTTGGAACCTACCCCGTGATATCCGCTTTGATATCTACTCACCACGTGTCAGCCGGAAGTAGGTGATGTCGGAAGCACGGACAGAGTCCACGTTGTAGCTCGCTAAAGTGATGCGGACTCACAGCTCTTTTTGGAAAATGTTTCCGTAGGATCCCACCGCCCAAAGTTGGTTGCCAGCCCCGGAAATTGCCGCGATTGGACTGTACACGCCCGAAGCCTCCACCGTCCAAGTTGTGCCATCCCAGTGCAGCACCGAGCCG